>NZ_SSYA01000001.1:0-182500 GCF_004917065.1 Geomonas ferrireducens | reverse complement strand
TAATGCTCCAGTAACGCATGGTGAATACATAGCCATGCGTGGCGAACGAGGGGAACTGAAACATCTAAGTACCCTCAGGAAAAGAAAACAATAGTGATTCCGTCAGTAGCGGCGAGCGAAAGCGGAACAGCCCAAACCTGTACCATTTCGATGGCACAGGGGTTGTGGGGCCCCGACATGGGATTGATGAAGGATAGGCGAACGGTTTGGAAAGGCCGGCCATAGTGGGTGATAGCCCCGTATCCGAAATCTTGATTCACCCTAGGGTGTCCCCGAGTACTGCGAGGCACGTGAAACCTCGTGGGAATCCGGGAGGACCATCTCCCAAGGCTAAATACTACTCTCTGACCGATAGTGCACTAGTACCGTGAGGGAAAGGTGAAAAGTACTCCAATGAGGAGGGTGAAATAGAACCTGAAACCGTATGCCTACAAGCAGTGGGAGCACTATGGAGCAATCCAGTGTGACCGCGTGCCTTTTGCATAATGAGTCAGCGAGTTACCCTCAGCAGCGAGGTTAAGTTCATGGAACGGAGCCGTAGCGAAAGCGAGTCTTAATAGGGCGAATTAGTTGCTGGGGGTAGACCCGAAACCGGGTGATCTATCCATGTCCAGGGTGAAAGGAAGGTAACACTTCGTGGAGGCCCGAACCCACTGGCGTTGAAAAGCCAGGGGATGAGGTGTGGATAGGAGTGAAAGGCTAATCAAACTCGGAGATAGCTGGTTCTCCCCGAAATATATTTAGGTATAGCCTCACAAAGTAAGTAGCGGGGGTAGAGCACTGGATGGGCTAGGGGCCTCACCAGGTTACCAAACCTAACCAAACTCCGAATACCGCTAACTGTTATTGTGGGAGTCAGACTGCGGGTGATAAGATCCGTAGTCGAAAGGGAAACAGCCCAGACCGTCAGCTAAGGTCCCAAAATCTACGCTAAGTGGAAAACGATGTGGAAATGCCCAGACAACCAGGAGGTTGGCTTAGAAGCAGCCACCCTTTAAAGAAAGCGTAATAGCTCACTGGTCGAGTGGGTCTGCGCGGAAAATGTAACGGGGCTAAGCGTAGTACCGAAGCTACGGATTTGATCCTTAAGGATCAAGTGGTAGGGGAGCATTGTGTAAGCCTGTGAAGGTCGACCGTGAGGACGGCTGGAGGTATCACAAGAGATTATGCTGACATGAGTAGCGAAAAACAAGGTGAGAAACCTTGTCACCGAAAACCCAAGGTTTCCTACGTAAAGGTAATCTGCGTAGGGTTAGTCGGTCCCTAAGGCGAGGCCGAAAGGCGTAGTTGATGGGAAACGGGTTAATATTCCCGTACCACCTGTTGTTGCGATGGGGGGACGGAGTAGGGTAGGCGATCCAGGCGCTGGTTGTCCTGGTTTAAGGTTGTAGGCGGGAAAAGGAGGCAAATCCCTTCTTCCATTCAACGCTGAGAACTGATGACGAGGGGGTATCCCCGTAAAGTCGTTGATCCCATGCTTCCAAGAAAAGCCTCTAAGCTTCAGACAGCAGGTGACCGTACCGTAAACCGACTCAGGTGGGTGAGGATAAATGTCCTAAGGTGCTTGAGAGAACACTGGTTAAGGAACTCGGCAAAATGATACCGTAACTTCGGGAGAAGGTATGCCCTTGAGAGTGTAGCGATTCGCACGTGAAGCTTTCGAGGGTCGCAGAGAAATGGCGGTAGCGACTGTTTACTAAAAACATAGGACTCTGCAAAGTCGCAAGACGACGTATAGGGTCTGACGCCTGCCCGGTGCCGGAAGGTTAAGGGGATTTGTTAGCCGCAAGGTGAAGCTTTGAACCGAAGCCCCGGTAAACGGCGGCCGTAACTATAACGGTCCTAAGGTAGCGAAATTCCTTGTCGGGTAAGTTCCGACCTGCACGAATGGCGTAACGATTTCCGCGCTGTCTCAACCAGTGGCTCAGCGAAATTGAATTCTCGGTGAAGATGCCGAGTACCCGCAGAAAGACGGAAAGACCCCGTGCACCTTTACTACAGTTTGACAGTGACATTCGAATAAGCTTGTGTAGGATAGGTGGGAGACTTTGAAGCTGGGACGCTAGTCTCGGTGGAGTCATCCTTGAAATACCACCCTGGTTTGTTTGGATGTCTAACCCAGGCCCGTCATCCGGGTCGGGGACACTGTCTGATGGGTAGTTTGACTGGGGCGGTCGCCTCCCAAAGAGTAACGGAGGCGCGCGAAGGTTCCCTCAGGCTGATTGGAAACCAGCCGTAGAGTGTAAAGGCATAAGGGAGCTTGACTGCGAGACCAACAAGTCGAGCAGGTACGAAAGTAGGTCTTAGTGATCCGGCGGTTCTGTATGGAAGGGCCGTCGCTCAACGGATAAAAGGTACGCCGGGGATAACAGGCTGATCTCCCCCAAGAGTTCACATCGACGGGGAGGTTTGGCACCTCGATGTCGGCTCATCGCATCCTGGGGCTGAAGTAGGTCCCAAGGGTTTGGCTGTTCGCCAATTAAAGCGGTACGCGAGCTGGGTTTAAAACGTCGTGAGACAGTTTGGTCCCTATCTTCTGTGGGCGTAGGATACTTGAGAAGAGTTGACCTTAGTACGAGAGGACCGGGTTGAACGTACCTCTGGTGTTCCAGTTGTTCCGCCAGGAGCAGTCGCTGGGTAGCTATGTACGGAAAGGATAACCGCTGAAAGCATCTAAGCGGGAAGCCTCCTTCAAGATTAGGTATCCCTGGGAGCAATCCCCTAAAGGCCCGTTGTAGACCACAACGTTGATAGGCCGGGTGTGTAAGTGCAGTAATGCATTCAGCTTACCGGTACTAATCGGCCGTGAGGCTTGACCATAAAAAATTACTAGAGAGGGGGGTGGTTCTCCACCCCCCGATCATAAACTGCTTATGCTGCAACCTACATTCATGATGATGCGATTGTTTAGCTGTCAGACTAGTCTGACCAGTCCGACTGGTCCGACGTCCGACAACAGAGAGTTTCGCGCTAGCGCGTAAGAGTTTCTCTGTGGCAATGCCGAGNCCAGGAGCAGTCGCTGGGTAGCTATGTACGGAAAGGATAACCGCTGAAAGCATCTAAGCGGGAAGCCTCCTTCAAGATTAGGTATCCCTGGGAGCAATCCCCTAAAGGCCCGTTGTAGACCACAACGTTGATAGGCCGGGTGTGTAAGTGCAGCAATGCATTCAGCTTACCGGTACTAATCGGCCGTGAGGCTTGACCATAAAAAATTCTTAGAGAGGGGGGTGGTCCTCCACCCCCCGATCATAAACTGCTTATGCTGCAACCTACATTCATGATGATGCGATTGTTTAGCTGTCAGACTAGTCTGACCAGTCCGACTGGTCCGACGTCCGACAACAGAGAGTTTCGCGCTAGCGCGTAAGAGTTTCTCTGTGGCAATGCCGAGAGGGTCACACCCGTTCCCATCCCGAACACGGAAGTTAAGCCTCTCAGGGCCGATGGTACTGCACTGGTAACGGTGTGGGAGAGTAGGTCGCCGCAGGGAATTTAATAGAGAAGCCCCACCGGATTACCGGTGGGGCTTTTCGCGTTTATGCATTCGTAAATCCTGCAGGGTTGTCGCCTGGGGAGATCTACCTATTAGATTGACACTTCAACATTTTTAATGTACTAATTGGCATATTTATATGCAATTGGGGCATTTATGTTTTTCCGCAAATATCTTTCCTCACTACGCAGCACCTACATATTCATGGTTTGCTTTGGTCTCCTTATGGGGGCCGTCTTTCCTTTCTACTCCTGGATTTTTTTCGGCACCAAGGCATTCTCCCCCCTGTACGCCTTCGGTTGCCTGGCCGCTGGATTCATCGTCGGCACCTTCTGTTATCACATCATCAAAGAAGCCTTGCGGCTTTACGTCGAGCAACAACTCAAAAACCTGGTCAAAATTACCGGAGAGGTTTCCGTCGGTGAGGCTACCGGGAACGGTGACGAACTGCACCGGCTTATCGAGTGCAACGACGCTCTGATGAACCGCGTCCTAGTCATGGTCGAAAACGTCACGAGACTCGCTGCCGACATCTCCGGACGGCATGACCGGCTCACCGCAGATTTCACCAAGACGGTCGAGGACAACGAAAAACAGGCGGCAAGGGAGAAGGAGACCCTTGGGGCCATCGACGACATGAACGCCTTTTTCCGCGACCTTCTCCATGAGATCGAAGACATTGCCTCGCGTACCGACGAGCGCGCCTCAATCTCAGCTGAAATGAGCGCTGCGACCGATGCCATCGCCCTGAGCATCCAGGAATACTCCGCTTCAGTGATGGAGACTTCCGCTTCCATCGAGGAAATGGCCGCCAGCATAAAAGGTACGTCGACCAACATTGAGGCGCTGAGCAACTCCACCGAACAGACCTACAACTCCATTCTCGCCATAGGCAACTCGATCGTCGACATCCGCGACAAGGCCAAGAGGACATCTGATTGTTCCGACAAGGTGCGGGTGCAGGCGGCGGACGGTATGGACGCTATGACAGCCACCATAGCCGCCATGACTGAAATCGAAGAGTATAGCGACCACTCAGTGGAGGCGATCAATCGGCTATCCCAACACTCACTGCGTGTCGGGGAGTTCCTTGACGTAATCAAGGAGGTCGTATCTCAGACGAACCTGCTCTCTCTCAATGCCTCGATCATTGCCGCTCAGGCCGGCGAACGGGGCAAGGCTTTCGCTGTGGTTGCCGAGGAAGTGCGCGCCCTCGCCAAACGGACCTCCGCCTCGACTGATGAGATCGAGGAACTGGTCGGCAACATCCAGAAGGAAACCGCTGCGGCCGAGACGGCCGCCAGACTTGGCAAGGACAAAGTAGCCGAAGGGGTAAGGGTTTCGGAAAAAGCCGACGAGGCACTGCACAGGATCGAGGACAGTGCCGCGGAGGCCTCACGTATGGTTCAGCAGATCGCTGCAGCAACCAACGAGCAGGCGTCGGGGAGCCGGCTCATCACCGATGAAGCGGAAAAAAACCTCTCACGAGTCAAACAGTTCAGCCGTGCCATTCAGGAGGAAGAGGCCGGGGCCCAACTCATCGTTCGCAGCCTCGAGCGGATGCGTAGCCTCTCAGAGAAAATCACCCGTTCCACCGACGAGCAGGTGCGCGGCAACAGGATGTACATGAAGAGTGTCCAGGAGGACAACGACAAGGTCAAACGACTGAAAGAGACCTGCATGGAACAGATCGCCATCGGCGATGTGCTCAGAAAAGACGTCACTGAAGTCGATCGTCTGATCCAAGGAACTGCCGAAGAGGCGAAGAAGATGCTGGAAGAGATCGAGGCGATCAACGGCCTGATAGGAGCCGTGCACCGCGAGATGGAGACTTTCCGCAAGTTGTAGCTCTTCTACCCGTTTTGTTCTCTAAGCCCCGCCGGTTGTACCTGCGGGGCTTTTTTGTGTCTCAGCCGGGGGGAGAGCTTTCTTGACAAAGCAGACTACCTGTGTAGATTGTCATATGTTAATTTTACCGACATTTTATGCCGAAACATCATCGCAGGCTGTCGCTTCATGCTGTCTATCCTGCAGTGGCTGGTTCCTTGATCTTCCAGATGACAGGGGGCGGAATGAAGAGTTTTTACGATTTTCCGGCATCTTCGTCAATCGCCGTGGTGTTTTTGGCAGTGTCGCTTTTTACTACAGGGATAGCTCACGCTGACGAAGCGATGTTGCCCGGTCGTGCAGCTCAAGTCCCCCGTACATCCGACGTCTCGCTGACGGCAGACAGCGGCGCCGCCACGTCCTTTTTTACGTGGAGAACGGCAGAGCGTCTTCATCCACTTTTCCAAGTAGCAAAAGCCGATGTCGATCGTCACCAAACCGATGCCGTAGATTTGAGACCGGTTCTTTCCTGGGAGACCGGCGAAGGAAAAAGCTATCTTATCCCAGCACTCGAGATACCTGGCTTCATAATCGCCCTCAACGCCTTCGACAGAACCTTTCTCAACAACGATAGAACGGAAGAGGGAAGGAAAACTTACTCAACCAATCCTTCTTCGTTCTGGCGCCAGCTGACGCACCAGGACTGGACCTTCGATCAGGACACCTTCCAGGTCAACCAGTTCGGCCACCCTTACGAAGGTGCGACCATGTACGGGCTTGCCCGTTCGTCCGGTCTGAATTTCTGGCAATCACTTGTCTACAGCAACGCCGGAAGCTTTCTCTGGGAAATGGCTGGCGAGAATTCCAGGCCGTCCGTAAACGACCTCATCACCACCGGAAATGCGGGTAGCCTTCTGGGCGAGGCCCTTTTTCGCATGGCCGAACTCGTGCTTGAGGAGGGTGGGAGCAGTCCGCCTTTCGGCTACGAATTGGCCGCGGCCGCGATTTCTCCGCCGACAGCCTTTAACCGGGCGGCTTTCGGCAAGCGCTTTGATGTAATCTTCCCGAATCACAAACCGGCGACGCTTTGGATGTTCAGGGCCGGGGCTAGTGTCGACACGCACTCGAATAACATCAGTGCCAAGGTCGCAGAGCGCTCCCGCGAGGGAATAGGCATCCTCGAGTTTTCCATGAGCTACGGGCTTCCTGGCAAACCCGGCTACACCTATCACCGTCCCTTTGATTACTTCAACTTTGAAGTCTCCGCCAGGCCCACATCCAACAACCTGGTCGATACCCTGACCGTGCACGGCCTCCTGAAAGGAAAACGGTACGGACTGGGAGACAATTACCGGGGCATCTGGGGACTTTACGGGAGTTATGACTACATCTCCCCGTACCTCTTCCGTGTCTCGAGTACCGCACTCTCCCTGGGAACGACGGGGCAGTTGTGGTTGGGGCGCGAGGTAGCCCTGCAGGGCTCGATATTGGGCGGCGTTGGTTTCGGAGCCACGGGACTGGAGACCGACGTGGTCGAGGAACGCGGTTATCACTTTGGAGCGACGCCGCAAATGTATATCGGCCTGAGGGGACTCTTTGGGGAGAGGGCGATGCTGGACGTGACAGGAAGAGGGTATTACGTCAGCAGCTTAGGGCCTGATCATGACGGCTCGGAGTCTGTTTTCAGGGGGCACGCGCTTTTCACTTTGAGAGTTTATGGAAACCATGCCCTCGGCATACAATATTCCGAGTCGATACGCCAGACGAACTATGCTAATATAAGCAGCAAATCGCGCTCTGAAGGGACTATAAGTCTTGTGTATAGCTTCGTGAGTGACAGAACGTACGGTGCTGTTGAGTGGCGGGATTCACCGGAACAGTAAGTGCAGCTGCTGAATTGTCAGTGTTGTCATAAAAAGAAAGAGAGGTGTGTTGATGAAATACTTGAAGAGGCTTTTGTTGCCCGTCCTGGTCAGCCTTTCCATCATTTCCGGCTGCGCCGTCAACAAGTCATCGGTAGGGGGCTTCAACCTCATCTCCGTCTCGGAAGAGCAGCAACTCGGGGACAAGTTTGCCGTGGAAGTGGAAAAGCAGCACAAGGTCATAAGAGACCCGGAGGTGCAAGCTTACATCGATGGTGTCGGCAAAAGGCTCCTGACTGGGGTGCGCAAGCAGGACTTCCCCTTCACCTTTCAGGTGGTGCAGGACGAGAGCGTCAACGCCTTCGCCATCCCGGGGGGGCACACCTACGTGAACACCGGACTCATCAAGGCCGCATCCAGCGAAACCGAGCTCGCCGCAGTCATGGCCCACGAAATGAACCATGTCGTGGCCCGGCACTCGACGAGGCAGATGACCCAGCAGTACGGCTACAGCCTCATCGTCAGCCTCCTCCTTGGGGGGCAAAGCGGGGAGCTTTCGAAGCTTGCGGCCGACCTTTTCGGCAAGGCGGGCGGGATGTATTACAGCAGGGAGATGGAGAGCCAGGCCGACTACCTGGGCGTCGAGACCATGTACAAGGCTGGGTACAACCCGGAGGGGATGGTGAGCTTTTTCAAGAAGCTCGACGCGGCGGAGGAACGGCAACCGAGCACGATCGCCAGGTATTTCTCATCCCACCCGGAGACCATCGACCGCATCAAGGACATCCAGAAGGAAATCGCCCAACTGCCGCTGAAGAGCTGGCCCCCCGAGTCCAACTCGCAGTTCAACCGCATAAAGGCGAAGGTGCAAAAGCTCTGAACGGTGCGTGGATAGTGACAAAGTGATAATACCATCCCCTGCGGCAGCGCCGCAGGGGCATCTTTATTTATGGGAGCAGTCATGACGGAAGCGATACGAGGTCTTGAACCCCAGATATTCTGGCGCTGTTTTGCGGCTCTTGCCGCCATTCCCAGGCCCTCCGGGCACGAGGAGAGACTCGCTGACTACATCCTGAAGCGTGCCGGTGAACTCGGGCTGGAAGGGGCGAAGGATGATTGCGGCAACGTCGTGGTACGGCTGCCGGCCACGCCTGGAAGGGAGGGTGTCCCTTCGGTCTGCCTGCAGTCCCACCTGGACATGGTTTGCGAGAAGAACGCGGACAAGGTGCACGACTTCATGAGCGATCCTATCGAGCTGGTGCGCCGGGGGGATGTGCTGACCGCGAACGGTACCACGCTCGGAGCCGACAACGGTATCGGTGTGGCCACCTCGCTGGCCATCATGGAAGGGGGAAGCGGCGAGCACGGACCGCTCGAGCTCCTCTTCACCGTTGAGGAGGAGACCGGCCTCAGAGGGGCGAAGCACCTGAGCCCGGCCCTGGTCCGAAGCAGGACGCTGCTGAACCTGGACTCTGAGGAGGAAGGGGCCCTCTACATCGGATGCGCCGGCGGCAAGGACACCGTAGGGCGCTGGCGCCTTGCGACCGAAGCCGCGCCGGACGAGGCGGTGGCGCTCCGCCTTTCGGTGAAAGGGCTGAAGGGGGGGCACTCGGGGCTTGAGATAGACAAGGGTCTCGGCAACGCCATCAAGCTCCTGAACCGGGCGCTGCTTAGGATGGCTGAACTCGGTGCGCGCCTGGCCGCCATCGACGGCGGCAACATGAGAAACGCGATCCCGCGCGAGTGCGCCGCCGTCCTGTACCTGCCGTCCGAGCAACAGGGGAGGGGCGAGGAACTGGTGGCGAAGCTCGAGGAGACCTTCAAGGCGGAGTTGGCCGGAGTGGATCCGGGCGTGCGGCTCACCATCGCACGGGAGGTTGCGCCGCCCAAACAAGTGCTGGAAGGGGACCTGCAGCTGCGCGTCATGCGAGCCATCGCGGCGCTTCCCAGTGGCGTCCAGCGCATGAGCAGCGACATTCCGGGGCTGGTGGAAACCTCCACCAACGTCTCGGTAGTCAGCACCACCGGCGATGCGGTTGTTCTCATAACGAGCCAGCGAAGCTCCAGCGCGTCGCGCCTTGCCGAGATCGTGGAGACGGTCGAAGCGACTCTGCGGCTTTCCGGCGCCGAGCTCGAGGTGAGCGAAGGGTACCCCGGGTGGCAGCCCAATATGGACTCGCATGTCCTGAAGGTCGCCAAAGGGTGCTACCGGCACCTATACGGCAGGGATGCCGAGGTGAAGGCGGTGCACGCCGGGCTTGAGTGCGGCATCATCGGTGAGCGCATCCCGGGGATCGACATGATCTCTTTTGGCCCCAACATGGAAAAGGTGCACTCCCCGGACGAGCGGGTCTACATCGAAAGCGTGGGCAACTACTGGAAGTTTCTGCTCGAGGTGCTGAAGACGGTTTAGCGGCACTACTGCTGCAGTTCGCAGAAAAAGCGGATCACCATGGGGACGATGGCGTTGGTCCGGGAGATGAGCACCCTCTGGGTCATCTCCCGGCACCGTTGCCCGAGCCGGCATTCAAGCGAGATGTCGTGCAGGCCGGCGCTGCACTGGAAGACCCGGAGCGTGTCGCCGTTGGTGTTCTCGCCCTGGTAGAGCCCGTCTACGCTGACGCTGCCCCGGCGCTGGCAGGAAACGGTGAAGTATTCCATGCTCCCCCCTTCCGGTCCTGGATTGGAGACGGTTAAGTATCGCCCGCGGCGCCGGGACTGCAAGGGGATGCAATAGTGATGGGCTAGAGGACTTGCACCTTGAGTCCTTCCCCCGGTGCGGAGCGGTAGACGAAGGTGATTTCCGTAGTCTCCTCGCGCCATGGGGAGGTGCGGTAATCCCGTGCGAAGCTGCGGCGATACCGCCTGATCCGTTCGCCGGGGGGGGAGGCCGGGCGCGCCGGTATGGGGCTATCCACTGTTTGCCTTCTCCTGTCGAAGAAGGGCGGGGTGTTGCCGCTCGGGTAGCCGGTGAGGCAGAAGTCGTAGCAGAGGGCGTCGCGCAGGCGCTCGAGCCGCTCACCCGTAAGGGCGTCTCCGGCAAAGCGCCAGATCGCCTCGAAGAGCGCCGCGAGGGAGAGGTTGCCGCTCACCCCTTCCCCCTCCAGGAATTCCGCCGCCATCGAGAATAACTGCGACAGCGGGAAGTGCGAGGCGAACTCGTGCAGGCTCGCCGTGAACCTGCCGCTGTTGTAGACCTGATCGAGCAGGCGGCTGATCCCCTCGATGCGACGGATGTCGTCAAAGGAAAGCCAGGGGGTGCGCAGTATCTTGTACGGTGCCGCTTCCGAGTAGGCGTAACCTTCCTTCCTGGCGATGCCGCGCATGGCGGTTCCCTTGAGCACCTTCAACGGCTCAACCTGGATGTGGTCGGCACCCAGGGCGAAGAGCCCCTGCACCGAGGCGAGAAAGCCTTCCAGCGACTCGCCGGGAAGTCCCGCCACCAGGTCAAGATGGATTGTCACACCCGTCGTCGCCTTGAGTCTCTCTACGTTGCCGTAAAGCTTCTCAAGGCTCGATTTCCGCTCCACCTTGGCAAGCGTCTCCTCTCCCCCCGACTGCACCCCTATCTCAAAACGGAACACGCCGGCGGGAACCTGCGCCAGGAGGGCCAGGTTATCCTCGGTGAGCAGCTCCGCCGCGATCTCGAAGTGAAACTTGCTGCTGCGGTTGTGTTCGAGGATGAAGCGCCAGATCTCGTTGGCCCGGCCCGCGTCGTAGTTGAAGGTGCGGTCGGCAAGCTTCACCGTCTGGGCCCCCTCCTCGATGAGGATGCTGAGGTCCTTTTTGATCCTCTCCATGGAGAAGGAGCGCACCCCTCGTTCGATCGACGACATACAGAAGGCGCAGGAGAACGGACAGCCTCGCGAGGTTTCGTAATAGACAAGCGGCTTCTTGAGGTCGACGAGTGCCGCGACGAAGGGGGAGGGGATGTCGTCGAGGTGCGCCATGGCACTTCGCTCCGGATTGGCGATCACCTCTTCCCCTTCGCGGTAGGTGAGGCCGGCGATCTCGTCCAGCGGCTGCCCCCGGTGCAGGGCGCCGATCAGCTCCCGGCAGGTCGCTTCACCTTCGCCCCGGACGATGCAGTCCACCGAAGGGTTCCGCACCATGAGGTCGAAGGCTCCGAAGGAGACCTCGGGTCCCCCAAGGGCGATGAAGGCGTGAGGCTGCAACTGTTTCAGGTCCGAGGCGAGCTTAAGCGTAAGTTCGGTATTCCAGATGTAGCAGGAGAAAAGAACGACGTCCGCCTGCTCCGCGTGGAGTTTCGCCAAAAGCACGTCCGGGTGCTCGTTTATGGTGAGCTCGAGGATGCGGTACTCGGCCCCGGAAAGCTGAGGGGCCGATACGGCGAGATACGGGAGGGCCAGGGAGGCGTGGACGTACTTGGCGTGCAGTGTGGTGAACAGTATCTTCATGGGCGGGGATTGTAGCCCATTTATGTGCGGTGGCGCCAGAAAAATGGTGGTGCCTTTTCTTGCCCGCCGCACGCTTTTTTGCTACTGTAAGCGGCTGTTGGCGGCGCCTGGTAACGGCCGCCCACGCGAGATCGAAACCGGGGAGCTACCCACAGGGAAGACATGAAAAGAAAGAGACTGCCGAAACTGCTCTACGCCGATAGCCAGGGCAACATCTACGACCACCCGTACCTCACCATGGCCGGCATGAGCGCCAACGAAGCCGTGCTCCCCGAGTCGGTGGAGCTGATTCCGCTCCCCGAGGACAGCCGCCTCTTCACCATACCCGACACCCCGCCCGTCGCCTGGGACGAGCGCGAGGGGCGCTTTCGCACCGTGAGCCACGTCAAGGAGGGGCGGCGCAGCATGAAGGTCCAGGCCGTTTCCGCCTTCATGGCCCCCGGGTACATGCGTACCCTGCTCCCCGCCTGCGAATACGCGAAGAAGAGGGTGCACCTGCCGCTTTGGTCCTACACCGCCGTGGGATGGGACGAGGAGACGGAGCGCTTCGTGGTGGCGGCGACCCGCGTGGACGCCAACGAGAACTGGCTGCCGAAAAACTACGATGACAGAAAGCTCGATCCCCTAGTGCGCAAGATGCTCGCCGAGTTCCCGAAGAACAGACTCATCGAGCAGCTCTCCCGCTGCGCCGTCGACTACCACTGCTTCGCGGCGAAGAACCTATTCTTCCGCAGGTGGGAAGCGCCCATCCCGACCTCGCCGGTCTGCAACTCGCGCTGCCTCGGGTGCATCAGCCTGCAGCCGTCCGATTGCTGCCCCTCGAACCACGAGCGCATCCCGTTCGTGCCGACACCGGAGGAGATCGTCGAGCTCATGCTGCCGCACCTTTTGCAGGCGCCGGAGCCGATCGTCTCTTACGGCCAGGGGTGCGAAGGGGATCCTATCATGCAGGCGGACACCGTTGCCGAGGCGACCAGAAGGCTCAAAGCCGGCAGCTCACGCGGCACGGTGAACTTCAACTCGAACGGCTCAATGCCGGACAGGATCCGCATGCTCTGCGACGCGGGCATGGACTCCATGCGCTTCTCCATGAACTCGGTGCAGGAGGGGTTCTACAACAACTACTACCGTCCCAAGGGGTACCGCTTCGCCGACGTGGTGGAGTCTGTGAAGACGGCCAAGGATCGCGGGCTCTTCACCATGATCAACTACCTCGTCTCGCCGGGCGTGACGGACAGCCCTTCCGAAGTCGAGGCGCTTCTCAAGTTCATCGACACGACCGGTGTGGACATGCTGCAGATGCGCAACCTCTCCATCGATCCCGCTTTCTACAACGAGAGGATGGGGATGGAAAAGAGGGGGATCGGGATGTACCGGATGTTGCAGGAGGTGAAGCGGGCGTTCCCGAAGATCCAGTATGGCTACTTCAACCGGACACGCGAGAACTTCTTCCCGGAGGGATATGAGAAAGGGTGGCCGATCAAAGGCAATTGACAGTCGACGATTGACAATTGACAATTGACAGTGAACGGCCTTTCCTACGTTGAATAACGACCGCTGATAGATTTAGTCGCGGCTATTTCAGCAACTGCTCCAGCTTCTTAAGGTCGAAGCCCTCGACGATCCTGCCGTAGATCAAGAAGGTGGGGGTGGCGTTCATCTTGTTCGCCTTCGCGATCTCTTCGTGCTCCTTCTGAAGCTTGATCCCGGCAGGGGTGATCTCGGAGAGCTTTCTCTTGTCGAAGGTGTCGGAAGCCGCCTCGTGGAACGCCTTCGCCTTGTCCTTCGCGGACAGGATGTACTGGACCTTATCCTTGGATTTCGGATGCGTTTTCAGCGGGATGAAGAAGACGTAGCGTGTAACGTCGGTCCGGTTCTGGAAATAGGCCTCCGCCTTGCGGCAGTAGGGGCAGTCCGGGTCGGTGAATTCGATCACAGTGGTCTTGCCATTACCGATCTTGACCGCCTTGTCCAGATCGAGGTTCTCCTTCGCCGCAAATGCCGATGCCGCGATGAGTAACGTGAGCAGGACCACAAGCAGCGTCATCCATCTATTCATTGCGTCTCTCCTGTGACTATTCATCGCCGTACCTGATGCTGAAACCGGCGCACTCACCGGCGTACTCACCCGCCTTCTCGATCAACTCGTCCACGCGTGCGGCTTCCGGACCCCGCCGGCACCACTGCACCATGGCCCGAACATCGTCTTCCTCCCCTTCGAAACACGCCTCGACGGAGCCGTCGGCCAGGTTGCGCACCCAGCCGGAGACGTTGTGCCGGGCCGCAGTCCGGGCGGTGTGGTGCCTGAAGGCGACCCCCTGCACCCGGCCGCGCACGAGTACCATCGTCCTTATTTTCACTTTTCCCCCAGCTCCTTGGAGCGCGCCACGCAGACGTCCACCGCGTTGATGGTGGCGGCGCGGAAGCCGTCGCGGTCAAGGGAGTGCATCGCGGCGATGGTGGTCCCCCCGGGGGAGGCGACGTTGCTTTTCAGGACGGCGGGGTGTTCGTGGCTCTCGAGGAGGAGCTTAGCGGTTCCGTAGACGGTCTGGGCGGCGAGGGCGGTCGCAACGTCCCGGGTGAGACCGTGCTTCACGCCGGCGTCGCTCAATGCCTCGATGAAGGTGAGCACGTAGGCCGGGCCGCTGCCGGAGACGCCGGTTACCGCGTCGAGTAGCTTCTCTTCCACGACGCAGGTGGTCCCGACCAGGTCGAAGATCCTGCGGGCGAGCACCAGGTCGTCCTCGGTCGCGTTGTAGCCGCGGGCGATCGCCGATGCCCCTTCGAGCACGAGCGCCGGCGTGTTGGGCATGACGCGCACCACGCGGACGCCGGCACCCAGCATCCCCTCGATGGCGGCGCTTTTCACCCCCGCCATTATAGATATGAAGAGCTTGTCCGGCGTCGCTTCAAGGTGGGAGAGCACCTGGGAGGCGACCTGCGGTTTCACGGCGAGGATCACGGTGTCGCTCATCCGGCAAAGGGCGACGTTGTCCGAAAGCACCTGCACGCCGTAACGCTCGGCGAGCTGCTTGCGGCGCGGCTCGGAGGGCTCGGAGACCGCCAGCTCGGCGGCAGGAACGCCACCCGCCAAAAGCCCCTTGATGATCGCCTCGGCCATGTTGCCGCCGCCGATGAAACCTGTTCTCTTCTCCATGCCTTGCCTCCCGCCTCAGTAAGGATTTAGTTCCAGTGATACGTAATAAATCCGACCCCAAATGTCAACAGAATTGATTAGATTTAATTATTGTTGATGAGGCGGCTGAGGCGGTTGTCACAGTGACCCGATAGGCTAGACTGAAACGAAGGAGGTGCGCCGTGTTCAAGGGCATTACCGGCAACGTTCTCATTCTGGGGCTTGTCAGTTTCTTTACCGACGTCTCAAGCGAGATGATCTACCCGCTTTTGCCGTTATTTCTTACCGGTGTGCTCGGAGCAGGTCCTGTATTCCTAGGGGCCATTGAGGGAGTGGCGGAATCCACCGCTTCGTTTCTGAAGCTTATCTCCGGCATCGTGTCTGACCGTGTGCGCAGCAGGAAAGGACTGGTACTTTCCGGGTACGCGATCTCCTCGCTGATGCGGCCTCTGATCGGGAGCGCCGGCACACCGCTCACCGTGCTGCTCATCCGGACCGGCGACCGGGTAGGGAAGGGGCTCCGCACCTCGCCGCGCGACGCCTTGATCGCCGATTCCGTAGAGCCTGCCATGCGCGGGAAGGCGTACGGGTTCCACAGGTCGATGGACCACGCCGGGGCTTTGGTCGGGCCTCTCATCGCGACCTTTCTGCTTGCCTATTTCATAAGCGACCTGCGGCAGCTCTTCTGGCTTGCCGGCATCCCGGGGATCGCGGCGGTCCTTCTCATCATCTGGAAGGTGCAGGAAACCCGACAGGTCCTCCAACCACGGCGGCGGTTGCACCTGACCGCGCTCCCCGCAGGTCCGCTCAGAAGATACCTGCTGATCCTCTTTCTTTTCACCCTCGGCAATTCCTCAGACGCCTTTCTCCTTTTGAAGGCAGGAGCGGTCGGGACTCCGGCATACCGCCTGCCGCTTCTGTGGGCCTTCTTTCACCTGGTGAAGATGCTCTCCACCATGCCCTTTGGCGCCCTCTCCGACCGTATCGGCAGACGGTCGGTGATCGTTGCCGGCTGGTGCGTCTATGCCCTGTCCTACCTGGGCTTCGGCCTCGCCGGAAGCGAGGTCGAGATCTGGCTCCTCTTCGCGCTCTACGGAATCTTCTTCGGCCTAACCGAAGGGGTGGAAAAGGCATTCGTGGCCGACCTGGCCAGGGAAGCGGAAGTCGGCGCCGCGTTCGGCTGGTTCCACTTCGCCGTAGGTGCGGGCGCGCTGCCGGCGAGCCTGCTGTTCGGAAGCATCTGGCAGCTTGAAGGGGGCGCCGCTCCCTTTCTCTTCGGCGCGTCCCTGTCCGCTGTGGCTGCCATTCTACTTGTCACCGTGGTCAAAGCACCGTCTCCGTCCCCGCACTGACTTTGTTCCACCCTTCTAAAGTAATTTTCCCTACAGCCAAAGTCATTGATTCCCCGTTGGAAACAACCAGCCCATGTGACTTTTCCTCTCGTGAGAGCAATTTTTCCCTAAAGCCAGTATAAGCATTGCCGATAATGTCTTTTGTGTCTGGAAGCCTACTCTTTATGTCAAAAAACAGACGATATAAGACGACTCTATGACTGTTTGCACCTGTTATTAGAGTGATTTCTTGGTGAGTTGACTTGTATTTCAGATGTTTATGCAATTGGTAAAGATCGTGCAAATTACTCAGTGTGCACGCTCCGATGCAAAGCGAAACTGGTTCAGTGGCGAAGACCAAAAAGCGGCAATTGCCGTGCAACTAAGGCTAGAAGCCGCTTGAATCAAGGCATAAGCATGACTGATGTTGGGCTGCCCCCCACAAAATGACAGACGCTTGTTGTGACAAAAAACTGACTTCTCTCATTGACCCTTTGTAGTTGCAGGATGATAGAGTTATGAAATTTAACTAATATTAGTTCTGCTGATGCCGGTGGCGAGCTGCCATTGTATGTCATATTTTTTAAATACATTTCATATAGGCGGTCAAAAATGTTTCCAATCCGGCTTGCACTACAAAAAAGCTGCAGTAACTTTAGCAGTGGTCTCAATTAGTCAAGCACATCCGCTACCATGATTCTAAGATTTTATTAATATAGAATAATGACTGGTGTGCCAGCACGCCTAAGAGTATTCCCGATTATTTCGTTTTTCTTATAAGCAGAAACTTTACAATTTGTGACAGTAATGGAGGGCGGCATCTCCGCTTGGAGAACCGGCTCCCTGTCGTTCGTTCACGCAGCAGCGGATTACTGGATAACGATTCACACTACGAAAAAGGAGGGGATGTCTTGATAAGCCACCAAGAAGAGAGTTCAGGACGCGGAAAAAGTGGTCTCCTGAGGACTGCATGGGTGGTGCTGGCGGCGTCTTCGGTGATGCTGGCCCAACCGGTCCTGGCAGCTGACTACACCATTACCGGCAGCTCCAACACCTACCTGCGCATGACCAGGACGATCAGCAAGGACGACCTCTACCCGCTCTACGAGTACCTGCGTTTCTCGGTATCCACGGCGGAGAAGGACGGCAGCTCGGTCTCGCTGCACCTCGGTGCGTGGGGGCGGCTCGACCTCGTCGACAAGTCCAGCGATCACTACACCGACGGCGATCTACAGTACGGCTTCCTGAGCTACCAGGGCGCGAAAAACAACCTGGTGGTTAACGTGGGACGCCAGTTCGTCACCGAAGGGGTGGCGAGCGAGAGGATCGACGGCCTCTACGCGAGAAGCGATTTCGCCGCCGGCTTCACGGGCGCAGCCTTCGTGGGGCAGCCCGTGGTCACCGACCCGAGCTACAAGGGAGGCGACTACATCTACGGCGGCCGCGTGGCCCAGGGCAAGACGGGGCTCTACACCATCGGGGTGAGCGCGCTCAGAAACGAGTCCGACGTCGCCCGCGACCGCGAGGAAGAGGGGATCGACGTCTGGCTTCATCCCGTGAAGCAGGTCGACCTGACCGGCCGTTCCAGCTACAACTCGATCACCTCGGGGTGGATGGAGCATGCCTACACCCTGTCCGTGGCCCCCATCGACGCAGTTACCTTGAGCGCCGACTTCTCGCGGATCAACTACAGCGACTACTTCTACAACGTGACCACCACCGCGTTTGCCCTCAAGAATAACGGCGGGGTGCTCGATCCCAACGAGCAGCTGACCACGTACGGCGCGAGCGCCGCCTGGACGCCTAAAAAGGACCTGACCGTCGCGGCTGAGTACAAAAAGTACGACTACGACATCCAGGGCTCCGGTGACTACGTGGGCGGGAAGGTGGCTTGGACCGCACCGGGAGCGCTCTCCCTCGGGGGCTCGGCGCACCGGATGATTGGGGATTCCGAGCGGCTGCGCTACTACGACTACCGGCTTTACGCGCTGAAAAAGGTCGGCCACGCCGAACTGGGACTCGACTTCTACAACGTAATCTTCGATCGCCCCATCGACGGCGTGAAGAGCAGCTTCGCCTTGACCGGCATCGCAGGTTACGAGGTCACCGAGAAACTGAAGGTCGGCGGGGACGTCGAGTACTCGCAGAGCCCGGATTTCGACAGGGAGTGGAGAGCGCTCGTCAAGGTCGCTTACGCTTTCGACATGAAAACCGGCGAAAAGGGGGGCAAGAGTGAAAAGTAAACTTCTGATTCTGCTGATGATGCCGCTTATGGCATGTGTTCTCTTTGCCTGTGCCAACACTAACAGCGGCGCGAGGATCCATCCGGAAGCGGTTACGGGAACCCCGAACTGTACCGAGTGCCACACCGACGCCTATGCCGCGATGAACCACCAGGCCGTCGACTTCTTCAAAAAACACAGCATCTTCGCCACCAACGCCAGACGCTCCTGCAATTCCTGCCATGCCGAGTCCTTCTGCAGCGACTGCCATGCGCACAAGGAAGAGCTCAAACCAAGCGTCAAGTACTCCGAGGCGGTGGAGCGCACCATGCCGCACCGCGGTGACTACATGAGCCAGCACAGGATCGACGGCAAGATGAATCCTGCCTCGTGCGCCAAGTGCCACGGACGTCAGAACAACGAGAGGTGCGTGACATGCCACAAATAACGACAAAAGTTCTGTCTTTTGCGGTTCTTGGTGCGCTGGCGCTGGCCCTGTCGGGCTGCGGGGATGCAAACCCCAAGGCCTCTTTTGATCCCGCGGTCGGGAAGCACCCGGCGAACTGGCTTCCGGCGGGGCACTCCGCTGCCGCCGAGGAGGACGTGAACGGCTGTGTCGAGTGCCACGGCGACGACCTCAATGGCGGTATCTCAAAGGTCACCTGTTTCGGTACGGCGGGGTGCCACCTCGGCGGGACCACTGCTATCCATCCTCTGGGGTGGGGGCAAGTGGCGTACCTGCGTCACCCGGCCTACATCGCCGCGAACGGTACCAGCAACTGTGCCACGGCGCTTTGCCACGGCACCGATCTGCTCGGCGTGACCGACAGCGGCCCTTCATGTCTCAGCTGCCACCAGGGCGGCACGGCGCAGGCCCCCACGATCCATCCGTGGGGTGCCAGCGGTGACACGGACCTCAGTAAGCACGCGACATGGCTTAAAGCCAACCTGTCCAACGGTAATTATGATTTCTCGACCTGCAAAAACGCAGTCTGCCATGGGACTGATCTGAGAGGTGCGTGGTTGAGTGGGCCGAGCTGCTACAACTGTCACAACAACGGTCCGCCGGCTAGCCCGCTGAACTAGGAACCTGGTGTTCATTTCCCTGATAGCAGAAGGAGAACATAATATGTGCATCCCCTGGAAAAAATACATTGCTGCCTTGCTGCTCCTCTGTCTGCCGTTGCTGTTCATCGGCTGCGGTGGTGGTGGCGGCGGTGGTGGCGCCACGAAGACGGTCACAGGCCTTGCCACGTTGTCGGGGCCTGTCGCCAAAGCGCACGTGGCGGTCTACCGGCTTTCCCTTGATGGGACTCCCGGCGAACTGCTCGGGTCGGGAACTACGGCCGACGACGGCAGTTATGCGGTGAAGATTCCCGCCTCAGTCACTGGCCCGGTGATCATCACCGTTACCGGCCAAACCGGTGCAACCTACTTGAGCGAGAGCACAGGGCAGGCGGTTCCCTTCACGACGGCAGATTCCTTCAGTGCCGTGGTGGCCAGCTTAAACACGGACGTTCCCGTCACGGTCAGTCCGCTGACCGAAATGGCGTACCAGAAACTGCCGGTAATTCTCGATCAAAAAACTGGTACCGTTACCACCCAGGTGCTGCAGGAGTCGGTGGTGGCCGCTAACGCTCAGGTAGGCGATCTCTTTAACGTTACCGACATCCTGGCTCCGCCGGCTGACAGCCCAACCTACCAAGCTGCTCTTTTGGTCATCGATCAGATGATCGTCGACTCACAGCTGTCCGACACGACCGCAGTGATGTCCATTTTGAGCGACGCCATCGCCGATGTCAGCACGAGCTCCGCTGCGTACCAGACCTTCGTCGACCTCTTCACCACCGCGGCCACCCAGGTGGCGACGGACAACCCGACCCTGGCTACCACGGTGAACAGCATCACACAGCAGATTACCACTCCGCCGCCCGAGCCGGACTTCAACGACGTTACGCCGCCTACCGTGGTCACCGGGCTTGCTGCGACCACCTACGCCCTCACCTCGTCGACCAGCTCCGTGGTTCTCGTGTGGGAGAACTCCACCGACGCGAACGGCGTGGCCGGCTATGACATCTATCGCAACGGCGTGAAGGTCGGGACCTCGACCTCGAACACCTTCACCGATCAGCCGGTGACCTCCAACGTCACCTACTCTTACACCGTGGTTGCCTTCGACGGTGCCGGGAACATGTCGGCTGCCAGCGCTCCGCTCTCCGTGAAACCGAACCAGGCTTCGCTGAACGTTATCGTGAGCGGTCAGCTGTCGAACGACCTGCTTTCGCAGCTCGACATCATCGCACCCACCGCGCCGACCGGTCTCGCCGCGGTGACCTCGGCGATCTCCGGCACCAACAGTTCGGTCGCACTCACCTGGAGTGCCGCGACCGATAACGTCGGCGTCACCGGGTACGAGATCTACAGGGACGGCGTGAAGGTCGGCACCTCGACCTCGACCAGCTACACCGACCAGTCGGTCACCTCCGCCGTTACCTATTCCTACACGGTGAAGGCATTCGACAAGGCCGGTAACCGCTCCGCAGCCAGCACCGCACTCGCTGTAACCCCGAACAAGGCGTCTCTCGGGGTAATAGTAAACGGCCAGGTTACAACCGGCCCGTGAAGAATATAGCTTTGTAACAAAGGGGGAAAATTCTGGAATCGTTAGCAGTTGACAACGCACTATCCGAGCAGGACACAACAAACAGGAGGAAACTATGATTGGCAGAAACTTAAGGTACCTCGTAGCACTCGTAGTATGTGTGCTGCTGCCTCTCGCAGGCTGCAGCGGAGGGGGGGCCACCACCAAGATCACCAGCAAGGGGACCGAGGTGACCGTCGGCGGCAAGGTCGACGTCTCCAAGGCCACCGCGAAGACCGCGTTCCTGTCAGCTACTTCGGCTACCGCGACGAACCATGTCTTCGTCTATGATGCCCAGGACGGCGCCCAACTCGGCACCGCCGTCATCGACAGCAACGGGAGCTTCAGCGGGCTTACTTTCACCCTCCCTGCAACCAAGACCGTCCTCGTCTTCAAGGCCGTCGTGGCTCAGGGTACCTTCCGCGCGCTGGTGCCGATCGATCTCAGCAATCCTCCTGCTCCGGGCGTAATCACCGGCGCTAGCCCGATCTCCATCCTGATCAGCCAGCAGTCCACCGACATCGCCAAAACCGTGTCGGCCATGCTCGGCCTTTCCGGTGTACTGGGTGACGCTAACCAGACCCTCAATTCCGTAGGCAAGACCTACACCGACTGTGCGACCCAGGTTACCAACGCAGGCGGCCAGATCCTCGCCTACACCACCAGCGGCCTCGCCCTGGCGGGTACCGTATCGAACACCGACATGCTGCCGGCGGCGGATGCCTCTACCCTTACCGTTGACGACCTGAACAACATCCAGCTCTCCGGCGCCGTAACCAGCGCCTTCATCCCGGGCAAGAAGCCGATCGTCAACTTCACTGTCACCAACAAGGCAACCGGCAAGGGTATCAAGGGCCTCAGGACCTTCGCCCTCCACGTAGCCAAACTGATTCCGGAGACCAACGGCTCCAACTCCTACTGGCAGAACTACATCAGCGCAGGCCTGCCGCTCTCCGCCATCCCGGCCAACGTTCCCAGGGGTAGCAGCACCCCGACCGCTCCGACCGTTCCGGGCGCAGACGCTTCCGACCTGTACGTGAACGGCGTGAAAACCCAAAGCGGCTACACCGTCATCGACCACGGCGACGGCAGCTACACCGTCACCTTCGGTGCCGACATCACCGCAAACACCAACGTTGCCTATGACGCCAATGCTACCCACCGTATCGGCATCTCGGTACGCTCCGTAGCAGTTCCGGGCGGCTACGCCGGCCCGATCAACCCGGCAACCAACGCAGTACAGGCCGTGTTCACCACCCCGAACACCACCAACATGTTCTACGACTTCACCCCGGCAACCGGTGCGGTTCTGGTCGACACCAACAACGCGCGTACCTACGCACGTGACATCGTCGCCACCAGCGCATGCGACAGCTGCCACTACAAGCTTGGCCTTGCTGCCGGCAACATGCTTTCCGGCCACACCGGCTCCAGGGTTGACACCAAGCTCTGCGTAATGTGCCACACCAACCAGTTCGACAGCGGCGAAGGCGAGTTCGTCACCTTCATCCACCGCATCCACATGGGCGAAACCTTCAACGAAGCCAACGATACCTGGACCGTTCCGACCGGCGTTCTCGTGACCTACGGCGAGCAGACCTATCCGCAGGATATGAGAAACTGCGTGTTCTGCCACAAAGGCAAAGATGTCAACAACTGGAAGTCCAAACCGACCCGTAAGGCCTGCGGCTCCTGCCACAACGCCTTCAACTTCGCAACCCACCAGGGCGGCCAGACCGACGACTCTTCCTGCGCAGGCTGCCACGCCGGCACCACCTCGACCGTAGAAGTCGCCACCGCTCACCTCGCGGTACAGGATCCGGACCCGGCTGCTCCTGAGCTTGGCGGCACCAACACCCACACCTATGCCGGCTACCTCCCGGCAGCAGGAATCACCGTTCCGGGCGCTGCAGTCGTCACCTGGGATGTGAAATCCGTAGGCCTTGATTCCAACCGTCACCCGTCCATCACCTTCCGTTTCATGAAGAACGGTACTGCGGTTGCATTCAACACCTACCAGGCAGGCGTAGTCACCGACATGATGACCGGCTTCACCGGCGCACCGAGCGTATACTTCGCATACTCGGTACCGCAGGACAACATTCCGTCCGCGACAGTGGCTCCGGCTGACTTCAACGCCTCGGCTAATGCATGGATCAAAGCGGTCTGGAACGGTACCAACACCAATGCGACCATGACCGGACCGGACAGCAACGGCTACTACACCATCGTGATCAACAACCAGACCATCCCGACCTCGGCGAAGATGCTGACCGGCGGCGTCGGCTACAGCTATGGCAGTGGCAGCACCCCGCTGACCCAGACCGACCTCAGCTCGCTTACCGTGCCGTCGTCGCTGAAGACCAAGTGGGCCTACAACGCCACCACCAACGTGGGCGGCCTAATCGTGGTGACTCCTAACGTCTGGAAAACCGCAACCGGCTTCACCGCGCGTCGTACCATCGTCAGCAACGCGAAGTGCAACGCCTGCCATGCCGCACTCGGCATCGCACCGACCTTCCACTCCGGCCAGAGAAACGATGCACCTACTTGCTCGTTCTGCCACACCGTGAACAAGACCAACACCGGTTGGGCCATTAACGCGAAGGATGCGATCCACGCGATCCACGGCGCCGCCAAACGCGTCAACAAGTTCTCCTGGGAAGCAGCGGCAGGAGACAAGTACTGGAACACCACCTATCCTGGCTACCTGCAGGATTGCGAGCAGTGCCACGTAGCCGGCACCTATGACTTCAGCGCAACTGCATCCGCCGCTGCCGTCACCAGCCTGCTGCCGAGCACCGCGGCAAACGGCACCATCAACGCCGCGGCCTACTCGATCCTCACCGGTTCAGAGAACGTTCTCTCCACCGACTACGTCAAGTCGCCGTTCGTCACTGCAGGTGCCTCCTACGGCGCCGCCTTCAGCTACAACGGCAATACCGGTGTCACCACCGCTGCAGCCGACACCACGCTGATCATCTCGCCGATCACCGCGGCCTGCTTCTCTTGCCACGACACCACCCAGGCGCAGGCACATATGAAGCAGTTCGGCGGCGCGATCTACGAGGCGCGCAGCACGGCACTTCTGAAGTCCGAGACCTGCCTCGTCTGCCACGGCACCGCTTCCAACGTGCTGAACGAAAGGGTCCCGACCATCAAGGCAGTACACCGCTGGTGGTAACAAGATGCATTCCTGAAGGGGGAAGGGCAACCTTCCCCCCGACGGGGCATCAAAGTAATCCGCAACACGATAACCCGAGGGTGGCGACGCCCTCGGGCTATTTTCTATCCAGGAGATGCCATGAGAGATGTAGTTCGGCTGATTGTTCTTTGTGTTTTGGTAGCGGCGTTGGCAGCATGCAATGGGAAACCGGTTGATCAGCCATCGAAAAAGGGGGATGCGAAGGTTACCGCTGAGGATAGCGCGGCCAACCAGCAACTTGCCGCCGCCTTTCTGGACGGCGTGAAAGCCGGCGACAAGGCCAAGATGCAGCAGGCGGCAAACCTGACCCCGGAAGAGATCAAGTCAAGTCTGGACAAGCTGGTTCACATCAAGCAGAACAAGATGACGGACGCACAGCGTGCGGAATGCGAGAGCGTGCTGAAGATCTCCGGAGACATCGAGTTCTTCGCCGACAAACTGCGCAAGGTGCTCCCCGCGTCCGCCACGATTAAAATCAGCGGAACCAGCCAGGAGCTGACGCCGGTCAAACACCTGGTGCATACCGTTAGCGTGATCTATCCCAAGGCGCAGGATGCCATCAAGGACAAGACCGGCAAGACGGTCAAGGAACTGAGGCTTCCCCTGCTGCAGGTGGATCACCAGTTCCAGGCAAAGCAGGTTCACGAATTCGCCTTTTCCAGCGAGGTGTTCGAGAAGATATCGAACAGGGACTTCGAAGTTATTTCCTACTTCTGACACGCCCAATTATCAAGCTGACAAAGGAACAAATTGCAAGCAAAAGCCCCGACCGGTTCGGGGCTTTTTTGTTGTTGCCGCAGGAGCAAATAGAGAGCATCTCCTCATCTTTTTTGCTACACTGTCGCACATGAGAGTCTTGAGGCTTTTCAGCATACTGCTATGCCTGATGGTTACATCTGCTGGTGCCGAGGATCTCGGTACACCCAGCCTCTCTCCTCCCATTACCGCTCTGCCCCTCCCTAAAACTGATGATACTGCGCGTTTCTTCAAGACCGACCGTTTCCTCACCAGCGCCGGTATGAGTTTCACCGCTGCGCCGGACCTGACGCTTGAACCTGAGCTGGGGATAAGCTATCGCGGCGCCGGACAGGAGCTGCACGGCGGCATCGAACAGTCGATGCACCGGCTGCACGCCCAGGCCGGCTGGCGCCTGTCGCTCTCGCAGGCCCTTTATTTATCGGCTGGGGCAAAGTTCTCCATGCTCTCCGTGGAAACCCGGGGACTCACCGCAGGCGAGGAGTTCGGCATCCGTCCCGAGTCGGGCTACCGAAACGTCTACGAGTTCACCCCGAACCGCACACCGAGGTGGACCGGCGAGCTCGGCCTGCACCTCACCCCGCGCACCGACCTCATGCTTTACTACGACCAGGAGCCGGTCACCGGGTGGTCCTACAGCGGCCAGCACCTGGAGGATAGGCTCGGCACCAGGTTCATCTTCAGGTTCAAATAGGGAAAAGGAGGACGTGTGGCATACCTGATTTCCATCGACCAGGGGACCACCAGCAGCCGGGCGACGCTGTACGGTCCGCAAGGTGAGGCGCTGGCTACCGCCTCGGCCCCGCTCACCCAGCACTACCCGGAGCCCGGCTGGGTCGAGCACGACCCGGAGGAGATCCTTGAGGGACAGCTCTCCTGTCTGCGCGAGGTCATGGGGTGCGCCGCGGAGCGAGGCGCTTCCGTCGCCGGAATCGGCATAACGAACCAGCGCGAGACGACGCTCATATGGGAGCGCGGGACCGGGCGTCCCCTGCACCGGGCCATCGTCTGGCAGGACCGCAGGACGGCGGACGTCACGCAGCGCATGAAGGGGGAGGGGCTGGAAGCCGAGGTCCGGGCGCGGACCGGCCTTCTGCTCGACCCCTACTTCTCCGCGACGAAGATCGCCTGGATCCTTGACGAGGCGGGCCTCAGGGAGCGCGCCGCGCGCGGCGAAATCTGCTTCGGCACCGTCGACTCATGGCTCATCTACCGCTTGACCGGCGGTAAATGCCACGTGACCGACATCACCAACGCAAGCCGCACCATGCTCTTCAACATCAAGACGCTCGAGTGGGACGACGAGCTCTTAAGGGTCTTCGGCGTGCCGCGCGCCATCCTCCCCGAGGTGCGCATGAGCGCGGGGAGCTTCGGGGAGACCTCCGCCGAACTCCTCGGGTCCCGTATCCCGATCACCGGGGTCGCCGGAGATCAGCAGGCGGCGCTCTTCGGCCAGGCCTGCTTCGCACCCGGTATGGCCAAGGCGACCTTCGGCACCGGCGCCTTCGTGGTGATGAATTGCGGCGAGCGACCGGGAAGCGGCGAGGGGGTGCTCTCCACCATCGCCTGGCAGTTACCGGGGGAGGCGGTGCAGTACGCCCTTGAAGGGTCGATCTTCATCGCCGGCGCCGCGGTGCAATGGCTCGAGGAGGGGCTTGGTTTGATCAGGGGAGCCGCCGAGGTCGAGGCTCTTGCCGGCAGCGTCGCCGACAGCGGCGGGGTCTACTTCGTCCCGGCCCTCTCGGGCCTCGGCACACCCTACTGGGACCCGTACGCCAGGGGCGTCATCGCCGGGCTCACCCGGGGAAGCGGCAAGGCGCATCTCGCCCGCGCCGCCCTCGACGCGATCGCCTTCCAGACCGTCGACGCGATCCGCGCCATGGAGCACGCGGGGGGAATTGCGCTTAGCGAGCTGCGGGTGGACGGCGGCGCGACCCGCAACAACCTCCTGCTGGAGATCCAGGCGGGCCTTCTTGGCGTCCCGGTGCTGAGGCCGCGCTGCACCGAGAGTACCTCGCTCGGGGCAGCGTTTCTCGCGGGGATCGGTGCCGGAGTCCTCGACAAGGAGCGGATCGGGAAGAGCTGGAGCCTCGACCGGCGCTTCGAGCCCTCCCTTTTGCCGGAGCGGCGCACGGAAATGTACCGGGGATGGCAAAAATGCGTGCAACTCTCGCTCGGTTGGGCTAAGTAAGAAAGGCAGACAAGCAAAGGAGCTAAAGACAAAGGCCTTAACGCAAAGACGCCAAGGCGCAAAGACGCGGAGCGATGTTCAGGCAGGGGAACAGCGAAACTGCCCTGGGTGACCTCGCCGGCAAGGCCCGACGATAAAGAGGTCGCACCTTGCGTCTTTGCGGCTTTGCGTTGAAGATTTTGGTTTTGGAGGCAATTAGTGACGGACAGGAACGCTAACCTTGATCTACTGAAAAGCGGCCGGACCTTCGACATACTGGTAATGGGAGGGGGCGCGACCGGCTGCGGCATCGCCGTCGATGCGGCCAACCGCGGACTTTCGGTAGCCCTCGTCGACCGGGGCGACTTCGGCGGCGGTACGAGCAGCAAGAGCACCAAGCTTCTCCATGGCGGCGTCCGCTACCTGGAGTCGGCGGTCATGCACATGGACCGGGTGCAGTTCAACCTGGTGCGCGACGGGCTGCACGAGCGCACCGTCCTTTTGAGGATCGCCCCGCACCTTTGCCACCGCCTCACCCTGGTGACGCCGCTGTACGGCCTGGGACAGGTTCCCTACGTCTGGTCCGGTCTGAAGCTCTACGATCTTCTGGCCGGCGACGCGGGGCTTGGACACAGCCGTTTCGTGTCCCGCGGGGAAATGCTGCGGCGCTTCCCGATGATCCGGGAGGAAGGGCTCAAGGGTGGGGTGCAGTACTACGACGGACAGTTCAACGACGTGCGCATGAACATCGCCCTCGCACGGACCGCGGCCAGGGAGGGGGCGGTGATCTGCAACTACGTGGAGGCGGTCGGCCTGGTCCGGGAGAAGGGGAGGGTGGCAGGTGCGGTCGTGCGCGATCCCATCAACGGGACTTCCTGGCAGATACGTGCCCGCTGCGTGGTCAACGCCTGCGGCTCCTCTGCGGACATGGTGCGCCGCATGGACGACCCGACCGCCGCTTCGCTGCTCAGGGTGAGCCGCGGCATCCACATCGTGCTTCCCGGTCGCTTTGCGCCCATGGAGGCGGGGGTGATGATACCGAAGACGGACGACGGCCGCGTACTCTTCATCCTCCCCTGGGAGGGGGCGTGCCTTGTCGGCACCACCGAGGAACCGGCCGAGGCGGACGAACTGCCGCTCGCACGGGAAAAGGACGTGGAATATCTGCTGCGCCACGTGAGACGCTACTTCAAGCTCGGGGCGAAGAGCCAGGACATCACGGCCTCCTGGGCCGGGCTCAGGCCTTTGGTGCATGATCCCTTCACCGCCGATACCGCCGAGCTTGCCCGTGACCATGTCATAAGTTGCTCTCCCACCGGGCTCATCACGATCGTCGGCGGCAAGTGGACGACCTACCGGAAGATGGCGCTGGACACGGTGGACTACGTGGTGAAAAACGTGGGACTTGCCGCCACCGGGCCATGTCGTACCGATCGCCTCGTGCTCGACGGTGGGGAAAACTTCAGGGACGGGAGCGCGGTGGAGCTTGCCCGGAACTTCGGTCTCGACCCGGACGTGGCCCTGCACCTGCACCGCTCCTACGGCGACCACGCCCTGGAGGTGGCACGGCTGTGCCAGGGGGGACTGGGCGAGAGGCTCGTTGCGGGGCACCCGTACCTGAAGGGGGAGGTCATTTACGCGGTGCGCCACGAGATGGCCCTGACCGTGCTCGATTTCGTCGAGCGGCGCGTCCCGCTCGCTCTCCTGGACCGTGCGGGGGCACGCTCCGCCGCAACCGCCGTGCACGAGCTGATGGCGTCCGAGCTCGGCTGGGACAGGGGGCGGCAGGTAAAGGAGCGCGAAGAGGTGCGTGAGCGGTTGGGGGGCAATTGATACCGTTCACGGTTTATCTGGAAAAGAAAAAAGAGGGGGGCGCTGCGACGGCAGGCCCCCCTTTGTTCTTTCCGGTACGACTTTTCAGAAGTGGCACGCCGCGCAGAGGCGTCCGGTATTGGTGACCACGACCTGGGTTCTCGCTGTGGTGAATCCGGTGAAGGCCGGGCCGTAGCTCTGGTAGTTCGGCGTCGTCGGGGTGGTGCCGGTGATCCGGGTACTGCCGATACCGACCGATATGGTCGGCGGGGTCCCGGTGCCGTGGCAGACCGGGATGGAGCACTCCGCCGCACCGTAGGTCTGCACGTAAGCGCCGTGGGCGGGGAGGATGGTCGGCGCGATGCCGGGGCTCGTCGTCAGCCTTGCCGGGAACCAGTCCAACGGGTGGAAGGAGAAGGCGTTCCCCGCGTGGCAGCTCGAATCGACGACGCCTGGCTGGTCGTCGAAACAGGAAGGGCCGGAACCGGGAGCGCCCCGGTAGTCGGCGCCGTGGCAGAACACGTTGGCGCATCTGGCGGTCGCGGTTTTCGCTTGGGAGGTAAAGGTGGTTCCAAGCGCGCCGGGGCCGAGGTCCACTGCAGGGATACCCATGGCGACCACGCGGTCTCTGATCCAGGCGCCATGCCGGGCGTAGTCGTATCCGCCCCATTCCAACGGATGTACGTCGGTCTCATTGCCCATGTGGCAACTCGTGCAGGCTACCTTGGCGATGCCCCCCTTCAGGTCCTCGCCGTGGCAGGGCGTGCAATCCTGCAGGCGGCCGATGGCGGCCACGGCGTGGCGGGCGGGGAGCCAGTCGTCGGGGTGTTCACCCTTGTCCGGGTCGTAACTTGCGTGGTTGTTGGTGTCCCCACAGCCGGCAAGCGACAGCAGCAGCAGGCACCAAAGCATCACGGTAGCTTGGGCTGGTCTGGTTACTTGTGGCATGATTTGCACCTCTCGTTGTTTTGCCGTCCGTGGCACTTAAGGCAGGAGGCCGGGTTGATGCACCCCTCGATCCTGTGCCGGCTCAGGTAGTCCCCCCGGTGCGGGAGCGCCAGCTCGGGCCTTTCCTTGTACTTGTCACTCGGGAGGATCTCTTCCTTGTGTGCGTGGCATTCGACGCAGAAGGACTCCTTGTGGCAGGCGCTGCAGGCTTCCCGCTGCTGGGCGGCGTAGAATTTGTGCTTCAGGTAGAAATCCTGTGCCTGGTGGTTCAGCGCCGCCCACTGACCGGTGTGGCACTCGGCGCACCTGGGAAGCCCCTTTACCTCCTCCGGATGCACGCGGGCGACGCTGGTCGTGTTGGCGCAGGCATAGAGCAGGGAGAGCATCAGGGGCATCAAGGCAAGCAAGGCTATCTTTTTCACTATTTCCCCTCCTTTCCGATGCCGAAGGCGTAGGTGACTTTCACCAGCCCGCGCAGTTCGTTGTCGAAATCGGCGCTCCGGATGTAGTCGAGGTCGGCGGCCACCCTAAGGTTCGGCGTGAGATCATATCCGGCCGCACCTGCCAGGGAAAAGGTGTTCTCCCTGCCGTTGATGCTCCTGTCGAAGTCGACGTCGAAGAAATCCAGGGCGACGTCGATGGGGCCGAACTTCTGGGCGGCCCATACCCGGTACTGGTTGTAGCGCAGACGGTTGGTGGAGCCGTCCATCCGGTGGTAGGAGACCCCGGCGGCAAGCCCCGCTGCGGTACCGAAGCTGCCGGTCGCCCCGTAGTAATCGGCGTTGCCGGCGATGTCGTACTCGTAATGGTTGTACTCGGCAGAAACGGCGATGCTCTTGGTAGCGTTGTAGCCGATGCTTCCACCTGCGTTCCACATCTCCTCACCGGGAAGGATGATGCCGTTGGTGAGGCTCAGTGCGCTCGTGGTGACGTGGTAGAAGTAGTCGTCGTAGTGCACGTTTTGCAGCGAGGCGCTGAAACGCAAGGAGTCCGTGGGCGTGACGCTCGCGGTATAGAAGTGTTCCATCCACCCGTCGCTGAGCGAGTTGTAGGTCGATCGGCCGCTTATGTCGACCATGGCGATGGGATGCAGCCACAGGTCGATCCCTTCCTCCTCGCGCACGGCGTCCGGGCTCGCTTCGTCTCTCAAGGCGCTGATGCCGATCGTGTAGTACTTGGGGACGGAGTGGGCGAGCCGGCCGCCGTAGATGAGGTCTCCGTCGTTGAAGTTGGGTTGCGTCACCACGGGCGAGCCGACAAAGGCGGCGGCGGTGAACCCTGCAGCCAGGTCGCTGCGCAGGGAGAGGCCGTCGATCCGCTCGGTGGCCACACCTTCGACCACCCACTGACGCCCGGCGTCCACCCTGAAGTTGTTGCGGTTCGCGCGGTAGCTCAAAAAGCCGTACTGGATGTCCCCCTCCTCGCGGTGCTCGAAGCTCCGATCGCCCAGATCGACCCGTCCCCAGCCGCCGATCTCCAGGGAGATCGCGCCGTTTTTCGTGGTATCGCTTGCGGAGAGGTGCAGGTATTCGTAAAGCGGGAAGAGGTTCTTGTCATCCATCCCCTCCCTCATGCGCAGGATGGTGGTGGAGTTCCCCGAGATCGAGGTTGCGCTCGCGCCCTGGTGGAGAAGGAGCACCAGGAAGCAGGACAAAAGCACGGTCCGCATGGGCTTTGAGGCAAAGGGAGGCGGATCTCCCGTCTTTTTCGCGGTTTTAATTTTCAAGACATTTCCTCCTTTCTTGATGCTGTCTCAGGTTGCGTGGGGAAATGCAAAGTGGAAAAAGCCGGGGGCGTAACGCCCCCGGCCGGTCGTGCTCTTACCAGTTCAACATCTTCTTGATGAGAGCTTTGGTCGCACTCGTGGTTGTGGTCGTGGGGGCAACGGAAACCACCGCCGGGCGGTTCGCCGCGTGCATGGTGATGACGTCGGCGACCTTCCCTTGGCCGTGACAGAGCACGCACTGCTCGGCGAGCGACGGCAGTGTTACACGTGCGACACCCATGTCGGTGTAGGACGGACCGGTCTCGGCTAGGCCCAGGCGGCCGCCATTCGCCACCATGTGGGCCTTGGCGAGCGGGGTGTCGTGGCAGCTCACGCAGGCGGCGGTGATCGGCGCCACCACCAGGTCCTCCGGGTTCGGGACCGTGGCACGCGCTGCCGTGATCGTGGTGGTGGTCGGTGTTTCCGCCGAAGCTGCACTTTGGGTGACCTGGGTCGAGGGGAGAGCTCTCGGCGCCAGTGCGCTCACCACATCCGGGGTGTAGCTCTGCTGGCTGATATGGCAGGCCTCGCAGTTGCCCAGCATGTTCGGGAAGGTGATCTCCTCACCGGCGATGAGCGTGATGCCGGCGCTCGGGCCGTTGCGCACGTCGCGGATCGGGTCGGTGCGGGTTGCACCGGCGTGGATGCCGTGGATCAGGTCCTTGAAGTTGTTCGAGAACTCGGGGAAGGTGAGGGCGTACCCGGCGGTCGTTTTGTTGAAGGCCGGATCCCAGGTCGTCAGGATGCTGAGCTGAACCGGCGTGAAGTTGAAGCCGGAGAGCTTGGTATTGCTGATGGTGCGCCCAGAGGTGGTCAGGTTCGGGTTGTGGCAGGTCACGCAGACCTGGGTCTGGTAGACGCGCTGCCCGCCGTGGGCTTCGAAGAACTCGTGGCAGTTCCTGCACTTGTCCGGATCGACTACGGTGCGGCGTACGGCGTCGCCGGAGACGGGAACGATCACCGCCCGCGTGTGGCGCCCGGCGATCGAGCTGTCGAACCCGGTCTGGGTGAAGTAGCTTTGCATCGCTACGGCGCGCATCTTGGCACCGGCCGGGAAGGCGGAGGCGGCGTTGATGGTCGCGGTGTAGTAGCCGCTGCCGTCCGGACCGGTGATGCTGCCTGTCGCGGCGTTGTTCGTATTGAGCAGGGTGGCGATGGATATCGCATCCGGCTGCGCCGCGACCTTCCCAAGGTTGTTGTAGTCAGCCGGGATCGCAGTGCCGGTCTCGAGCTGCGGCATGGCGTAAGCCAGAAGGAAGCTCGGGCCGCCGGTGAAGCCCGGAAGTGCCGCGGTGAGTCCTGCCGCCGGGGTCGCCAGGGTGATCGGCGTGTTGGTCGCCTGGTTGAGGATGCGGAACTTGATGGCGAGGTTGTTGCTCGCATCGACGGTGGCGCTGGCCAGATCGTAGGTGAAGCTGGTGAGCCCTGCCGGCGCTTCGGGGTTGAGCGGAGTCACGATGGCCTGCGCGTGCGATTCGGTGATCGCGGTCGGGGTGTGGCAGGCGTTGCAGCTCGCATCGTTCAACTGCACCGGATGTGTGATGGTGGTGGTGCCTTCAGTAATGGTGCCGGTGGAGAAGTGGACGTTGTCATGGCAGGCACCGCAGGCTTTTCTGCTCGGCATGGTGCGCCAGTTGTTGCCCTGCGGCGTCACCGCCTGCTCCTTCGCCGTGTCGGCACGGTGGCACTTGCGGCAAAGTGCTGCGCTCTGCGGGTAGGCTACCTCATTGAAGTGGACCCCTGCATAGCTGTAGCCGGTCAGGGTGAGGTTGCTGCCCATGTGGATCTTGTGGACCATGGTCACGAACTCGCCCAGGATCTGGGCCTCGTCCGTCGACGGGTCGGCAGTGCTCACGTCGGCGGTCACGTAGGTGTTGCCGGTGAAAGCGCCGCTTGTCGCGGTCGAGATCGCCCTTCCATAGGCGCGCTGGCTCGTATGGCAGATCGCGCAGTAGCGTGTGTCGACCCGGTCGGCGTGAGGCGTGGTGATACCTAAGCCCCACCCCCGCTCGTTGAGGTTATTCGGGTCGCCCGGGTTGCCGTGGCACTCGTTGCAGTACTTGGTGAGCACGATGTTGCGCTGCGCCGCGTTTGAGGTCGACGAGGTCACGCGGGTCCCGGTGGCCGGAACGAAGTCGTAGACGAGGTTGATGGCGTTTTTGTACGCCACGGCCGGACTAGTACCGGGGATGTTCCCGCCGTAGGCGACCACGAGGCGGTGCGTCTTGCTGGGATCGTAGGTGAGATCGCCCAGGTCGTTTCTGCGGTTGTTGCCGGTGAAGGTCATGGCGTTAACCTGGCCTTGGATCAGCTTTATGTCGCGGGCGAAGGTGTAGCGGTACTTGCCGTTGCCCAGATATTCGAGCTTCCCTTCACGGTCCGACGTCGGCCTGGAGGCGGCTACGGCGGCTCCGCCTGTGGGGACGGTGGTCACGATATAGTTCACCCAGTGCGAAGGCGTGCCGTTGGAGGCGGGTATCAGTTTTGCGAGCGAGAAACCGAGGTTGTTGAGCCGCCCCGAGGTATCCCTGCTCCCGATCCCTTCGACGGCCTGGCCGCTGGTCGTTTTCAAGGTGAAGGTGACTACGGGTGGGCTTTGGATGGTGACGCTGTCGACCGTGCTTGTGTCCTGGTCAAAGGTGATGTTTGCCAGTTGATCAGTGGTGGCGGTGCTCAGGTTAGTAAAGGCGCCGCCGGGTGCACCGGGCTCCCCTTTGGGACCCCTGTCCCCTTCGCAGCCGCCCAGGAAAAGTGCGGCTGCAGCGGTTGAGGCAATCAAAAAAGACGAGAATTTCCCTAAAACGTTGCGTTGCATAATTCCTCCTTGTCTCGGGTCTGGCCTGCATAACCGGATCAGAGCGTTCCGTGAGAGCGGGGGAGGGGGGGCTTATGAGCTGTCGTAGGCCGTCACGTTCATGTGAGCACCTCCTCAGTTTTGTTAGTGATTTCAAACACAGTGAAGAAACTTAGCAGTTGTTCATGAAATGGCAAGCGATTGGAGGCGGTTTTTTGGGAGGTCGAAAGGGGGGGAGTGAACTGCCGGATGTCGGAGATTATTTGGCTGGGCGATAGGTTGTATCGTTGAAGGCGATGTCTTGTTGAATAGATAGCCGGAGTAGGCTAGAATGACACTGGTCGATGAGAATGATTCATGAGGAAGGAGGCGGGAGGAGTTTCACCTGGAACAAAGGAGTGTGTTAGAGATGGGAATTACGGTGATTTTTGAAAACGGCGAAGAGAAGAATGTCCCTTCTTATATGCTGGACTACCTGATCAGGGAGAGGAAGATCGTCGCCTTTTTGAGGTCTTCGGGGTGGGTCGAAATCGGGCGTGACCCGATCAGAAAATCGCAGCAACCCCTTACCAGATCCGGAGAGCGGTGGAGCGACTTCCTGTTCAAGAGAAATCAGCAGTCCTAGCTTCAGGCAGATCCTACCAAACGCAGTGCCGGGCATCGCTTGAGACGCTCCATCTTCTTCGGGCCCTCAAGCGGTACCGGTTCCATCATCAAGCCGACTTCTTCGGCAAAACAGATAGCCCCCCTCACCGTTCTCGCATAGGAATCGTCGTCTTGCGGCTGCTCTTCAGGGAGGTAGACCCTGGTCAGCTTGCTCTGTGTTCCGTAGATCGCAGCGAAGACCTCTTTCTTCTCCCCTTTGCGCAAACCGCAGATATATCCCTGGCAGCTTTCCTGACCTCCGGTTCCTTCCGGTGACAGATAGGCGTTGTTGATCGAGTGGTGCAGTTCCAGCACGTCCTCTGTATTTTGCACCTCAATGGCCGAGAGGCCGCTTTCCAGCATGAATAGAATTGGCGCTCCGTCGTCCGCCCCGAAGTTGAACCCACCCCCTGCAAGGTCCCCCAAGGGGACGAAGAAAGGCTCCTCCTGACCGGGCGGCGGGGATGCGGCATCGGCGTCGGTCAAGGCGCCGCTTGGGGGAGGCGCTGCGGACCAGTCATGTTTCTGCTGTGGGACATCGAATTCCTCGAAGGGCGCTATTTCGCCAAAGGCCGGGTTCGGGGGGAGGGGGAGAGGAGACTGCCGCGACCCGTCGTCCTTTTGCTGCGCCTTGGAGGACTCGAGGTGCGGCCGGTAAGGCCAGTCTTCGGCGGGACTTTTCTCTGGCTGCGGTGCCGCCGCCGGTGGAACGGCCTGATCGCGTTCGGCCCGGACCTGCTCGAGTTCGCGGCGCAGATCGGCCAATTCGCCGCGCAGATCGGCTAGTTCGTGGTGAAGATCGGCCAGTTCGGCTTCGGCGGTGCCGAGTTTCTCGTCCGACGCTGCGGCGCGTCGTAGGGCGTCGTCCCTTTCTTCGCCGACCCGCCGGATTTCTCCGTGCAGATCGTCCGGTTCGCTCTCGGCGGTCGCTTGCTGCTCCTCCAGCCGGGCGCCGCGGTTTTGTGCGGCATCCTGCGCCGCTTGCGTTTCGGAAAGGCGACGGCGCAGTTCGGCAAGCTCCTGCTCCTGTTGCTCCTTCTCCTGCGTCACCGCGGTCAACCGCTGCGAAGCCTCCTCCCGCTCCCGCCTCAGCCGTTCTAGCCCCCGCTGCGCCTCTTCGAGCTTCGCGGCGGTCTCACGCTGCAGTTCCCCTGCTTTTCGTTCCGACTCGAGTGCCGCATCACGCTCTTCGGCAAGTTGTGCAAGATCCTGTCTTGCCTGGGCCAGGTTCTCCACCATGGCCTCGTGCTCCTGTTCCGTGTTGGCGTGCTGCCGCGTGAGCTCATCGAGCCGTGCCGCCAGCCCGCCCGCCTCGTCAAGCGCGCGGGCTGTCTGGGCTTCCTTTACCCGAAGCTCCTCCTCTGCCTGCCTCGCTTGCCCGAGGAATGTCTCCTTCTCCGCGGTAAGGACGGCACATGCCTCCCTTGCCGCGGACAATTCTTCCGCGTCTTGCTGGTGTTGAAGGGAGAGCTGTCGCAACTGGGCGGTCAGGGCGTCGCGCTCTGCCAGAAGGGCCTGGTGCGCCTTGCCGGTTTCGGCCTTCGACGGGCTGTCCGGCTCGGATGCTCCCTGACGGGGTGCCGGTGGAGCCGGGATGGAAGGAGAAAGGAGCTGGGTGGGGGCGGTCGTGGACGACGGGCCCTCCGTTACCTGCGCCTTCTGAGCGATTGGGAGGGTGGGCGCTCCGGCCTGGCCATGCTTTAACGCGGCGGCCCCCTTTGTCCCCGGGAGGCGCAGGATCTTCGAGTTGCGCACAACTACCTCGCGCATGGCGGGACTGTAGCTCATGTCTACGCGCTCGGGCGAGAACCCCATGGCCCGGGCACACTCCAGTGCCTCGTCCAGGTCACGGGAGTACTCGGCTTCACTTGTTCCCTTGCCGGGAGCGGTATAGACGAAGATCTTGCGGTCGTTGACGACAAAGGTGAGATAGACCTTTACCAGCGTCTTCTTTCTGATGGCGCACAGGTGCGCCTCCATCGATTCGGGGCGCGAACCGGGCGAGGAACTTCTAGTGACGGGTGCGGAGCGAAAGAGGTCGAGAACCTCGGATTCCGCGACTTCGATACAGCCGATGGTGCTATCCAGTGCCAGCATGAGACCTCCAGTACCCGTTTGAATCGGTTACCGAATAAAAAAACCGCGTCGCCTTATAAATGATATTTCGGCAACCCGGCTGTCTGCATGAGACCCAATGGGCTTTCCGCCCCACCCTCGCGGGTGGTTTAGTATTGTCGTGTATCGTCGGAGTGAGGATGCCCGCAGAAGGGGACCCTCTATGTAGAAGCCTGAATACATTACACTAATTGCATATGGTAAAGCAATGGCCTTTTGTCTACAGGAACGGGGTGTGAGCCGACGGGATGATCCGAAGCGGACAGGTACAAAATTCCCATCCTTTTTGAGCGGTGAAGTTGACTTTCGAGGGAGGACGCATAGAATCGTATACGGAAAAAGTTCTTCGCTTTTAATGGGACTTACCCGCATTGTCTCTAGTAATATGATTCATATACCAGACGGATAAATGCCGGCACGACAGTATCTCTTTTGTTTCTTCATTCTGTTGTGGTGGCAGGCTGGAGGAAGTCATGGCTGACATAGAGCACGACGATAGCGGGTTCACCTGCGAGTGCGGCCTGCGCAACGAGTATCCGGGTTATGTCCAGTCTCACTGGAGTGTGAAACTGTCATACTCATGCGCTTGCCACAGGCAGTACATACTGTACCGGGGCACCGTGATGAAGACCTCGCGCGAGTCCCAGGAGATATTCGACAGCGAAGCTTTCGGCGACTGACCCCCTTCACGATCCCCGCCAATCAGTAGCGCTCTTCCCCTACGCCAAGTTGGCTGCCAATTTGCAATACATGACGCGGAACCGGTCACTATCGCCGGAAAATCCGTCAATTATGGCTCCGAACGCCTTTTTCGGTGACGGAGCGTTGACTCCGCGTCAAAAACACCGGCTGCGCCCCCCCCCATGTGCGGGCCCGGCCGGATGGGAAAAACAATGGCAATAAACCCGCTGCAGACACAAGCCTTGCCCGCATCGCCGCGCGATGTCCGCGTACAGAAGAAGAATGCCTCCGTCACTACGGACTTCCAATCCCTGCTACATTCGATGAGCGCCCCTGAAGAGGCGAAGTCGGTATCGCCACAGACCGCGGCGGAACTGCTCCGTATCCGGATGATGCAAAGTACCCTCGCCCTGTCCTGTGATCGCCCAGACACTGCCTCTCAGGGACAACGGGCCATCGCCAGCCTCCTGCAGGGACTCGACCAGACACCCGCCAGGCAGATGCGGAGCACCGCGTCGCTGGAGACGGCGGAAGCGCAGGAGTGGGCGGCGTCGATGCCGTCTCCTTCCACGACACGGGGCGCCGAGGCCGATGGCATCAGCCAGACCGCCTCGGAATTCCTCGGCACGCCTTACCTTTTCGGCGGGGAAGGGCCGAGCGGCATCGACTGCTCGAGCTTCGTCCAGCAAGTCTTCCAGGCCCATCACATCAACCTCCCCAGGACGGCGCGCGAACAGATCGCCGTAGGCAGCGATGTCGCCCCGGGCGATCTCCAAAAGGGGGACTTGGTCTTTTTTCAGACCTACGCCTCCTATCCGTCCCACGTCGGCATCTACCTTGGCGACGGCAAGATGATCCACGCATCATCCGGGAGGGGAGAAGTCACCGTCTCCGACATGAACAGCGATTACTACAGCTCCCGGTACCTGGGGGCGAAACGCGTCATCTGATCCCGTGCAGGCCCGCACGTAACGGAAAGGCCATTACGCCCGTGCCCTGTCTCGCAAAGCCACGTTCCCCTTCTAGATGTCCGCAAGGTCGTAGAAGCGGTTGATGACTTCCTTTACCCTTCCCATGAGCGCCTTGAGGCGGCCCCTGGCTGTGTATTCACGCGCGGCGTCGTCGGGGGACCAGATCTGGCGCACCGTCGCTATATCCACGTTCTTGCGTGTGGTGATCTCGTCGTAGTTGTCGGTGATGCCGCAACAACGCGCCCTGTTCCACTCCTCCCGGTTCGCCGATCTCCACTTGGACCTGAACTCCTGGAAGGTCGGCTCGTCGCCGAAGTTCATTTCGCTCACATCTATCGATATCGGTTCGCCCTGTGTGTTGCGGTGCACCCTCTCCACATAAGCCACATGCCAGTAGCTCTTGATGGTGAAAATGGCGACGTCACCCTCGGTGATCTCGGTGACCTCCGCGTTCTTGAGGTCGGGCATGTCGTCACGCATCGGTACGGGAAAAGAGGGAATCCTCGACTTGACGTAATCGACGCAATATCCCCCCCGGTCCATCCAGTCCTCGCAGTTGCAGGCGGCATGAGAGGTCCGGACGCCGAAAGTCATCAGAAAAAGAAAGATCAAAATACTGCTTTTCATGCGGTTCTCCATAAGGCTTTGCCGTCTGGCGCGGGAGATGCGCAGACGAAGGCTCGGCAGCTACGGCAGGGGACGTAGCGGGAGCAGTACATCACGCAAAGGTGCGCCTGCGCGTCTCAACTGGCGCCCAAAGCGGTACGTCGCGGCGAGTCACTGTAGGACAACACTGTGCCGGGTGCCGCTGCGCGAGCCGGCATTTCCTTTACCGACGTCGGTCGGCGCAGGATGCGAATTTCAATGTGGATCAGCCTTGGAGTTGTTTGGGAGGGGCACGGCCGGAGTGGGGGATGATGGCGGGGGAGCGGCGCAGCGTCGGGGTTGCCTGGACAACGCTGCCGTAACTGGTGACGGCAACGGCCTCGACCACCTTCGGCAACACGGCGACCAGGTCGTGGTACTGCTTGAGCTGGCTGGAAATATTCTTCTGCTGGAGCTCGAAGGTGACGCGATGGAGCGGCTTGGGGCGATGGGGACGCGAGAGGTCGGGCACCCGTGCACCTGCACTGAGCAGGGACAGGACTACCAGGAAAATCACCAGGGCCTGGGGGCGGATATAGTGGACGCGGTCACTTCTCATAGGGGTTCTCGGCGCTCATTAATAGCATGTTTACCCGTAAAAGGGAACCTGCTAGTGGAGTCCGAGGCGTCGAGTCGCCCATTGCGAAGGGGGAGCCTGCCCCCCGTAGCACGCCTTTGCGAAGGGGGGGCAGGGGGGATTTGCTTTTACTCGCAAACCGCCCCCCCGGTCCCAAGAAGGTGAACTGGACCGTCGTCAACAAGAAGGCCCCCGGCTATGCGACGGGGGCCTTCTTGTCTGCGCCAAATTATTATTTGCGGAGGGCTTATTCCGCGTGCCGCTTCACCCACTGGACGTAGCGGTCCATCCACCCCTGCAGGAACTTCACCGTGTCGGGGCTCGAGATGTTCCCGTCCCCGTCGAAGAAGCCATCCTTCACCTGGATGAACACCTCAGGCTGCCCCATGGTCGGTGCATCGAGGTAGGCAAGCGTATTGCGCAGGTGCTGCTGTGCCATCGCGGAACCGATTTGTCCGATGGATGCCCCGAGAATACCGACCGGTTTGCCGGTCCAGGCACTCGTCCCGTAGGGGCGTGAGGCGTTGTCTAGCGCGTTTTTAAGTACACCCGGCATGGAGCGGTTGTATTCGGGAGTCACGAAGATGAGACCGGAGCATCCTTTTACTTCGCTCTTGAGTTGGACCACCGATTGGGCCTGTTTGTCATCGTCATCCTGGTTGTAGAGCGGCAGGTCACCTATTTCCAAAAACTTGAAAGAGAACTCGGCAGGGCCCAGCTTTACCAGTGCATTGGCAAGCTTTCTGTTAATGGAATCCCGACGTAGACTCCCCACGATTACTCCAATCTGGTATTGACCCATCTTTAATTCCTCCCGTGATTTTACGACATAAACCCGCAGGTATGACTATAGCACTTCGTCCCCTGTTTGCTTTGCTACATAAGTCTCAGTAGAGTTTGACGGGCCAAATTGGCTGGGGTTTATAACTGAATATACAGATATTCTTTGACAGGAAAATGAAAAAATATTAAAAGAATTGTAGGAAAAAGTCTGGCTCAGGAGGGAACCTTTTCATGATCCGGTTTAACCAGGAGCAGGCGACGACCGGGGATGCGGCGATACCACCAGCAAACGTCCGGGAGGTAGCCTTTTGCTGGTGGGGTGCCATCTTGTGGAATGCCATCGCGCAACCCACCGGCTTCATCTGTCTCAATGCGCTCATCAAAGGCGAGGCGTTGGCGGCACTCGGCCTGCTGTTACCTTTGGTAGGGCTCCGGCTTCTCTGGCAGGCGTTGAAGAAAAGGCGTCAGATGCGGGATCTGGGTGAAATCCGCCTGCACATGGACCCTTTACCAGCGTCGATCGGCGGTGAAGCTGGAGGGAGTATCGATCTCCCCGTCCGCTACAGCGCCGACAACGTCTTTCTGGTTTCCCTTCGCTGCGAGAGAGGCATCAAAAGGGATGATGACACCCACATGGAACTGATGTGGGATGAGCGAGGCTACGCCACATCGATGCCGGCTGGTGTTGGCACAAGAATCGCGTTTCGCTTTGCCGTTCCCGCCAACCAGTTGTCGAGCAGCAACGTGAATGTCTGGACAGTGCGGATCACTGCCGAGCTGCCCGGTCTGGAGCTCGACCGAAGCTTCATCATACCGGTGCTGAGGACCGGAAGGCCTAAGCGCTCCCAACTGACGGTTCCCCTGGCTTGCGAGCTCAAGCCCCCCATGGATCTCCCCTCCCGTACGGTCCGAATTCGACGTCACCCCGCAGGAGTGCAGTTGCTCTTTCCCTGTCGGCGCAACGCGAAGAGCGCCTTACTGTCCGCATTTTTCAGTGCGTGGTTTCTGGGGGGCGTCGTCATCATCGTGGTGAAGAACCCAGGGGCGGAAGCCGTCATGCTGCCGCTATTTGGGTTGATCGGTGGAGGCCTGCTGCTCTATTCCGTCTGGCTGTCGGGGAACTCCCTTGAAGTGAGCGCCGGTGCCGGCGAATTGAACGTCGTGCGCCGTTTCATGGGGCTTTCCCTCCCCGCGTCCCGCATTGCCGCAGTGGCGGTAAGGAGAGTCGAGCCGGTGAGAAGCGGCGCGTGCGGTACAGGCCCCTGTGCGCGGCTGTTGTACCGGATCACGGCCCAATGCAGTGACGGCACCGGCATCACCGTTGGAGATGGCGTGGAAGGAAGACGTGCGGCCGAGGAAGTTGCACGTCAGCTGCGTGAGGCCTGCGGCGTGTTGCCGACCACCGCGGAGGAACTCTAGGGCACGGCGTACTCACGATGTACCATTATCAGGGGCACGAACCCCATATGTTACGCATACACCCCGACTACCATCACCTTTTGAATCGATGGGAATCCCCACTGTCTCTTCCTGTCGTCCTAGGCGGCACATAGACGCTGCAGCAGGAGGCGTCGTCTCCACATTGGTGCAAAGGAAATGATGGCAACCCCGACCGTCTTAATTTGGATCGTACGCATTGTTGAATGGAGTGTCATCGGCTATTTGGGGCTTTTCCTGTATAAAGTATTCAAATTCCCCTCTTTGCCATGGGTAGGAGCTTATTTTCTAGCACATTGGGTTCCAAAAATACTGATGCCATTCATCATGGCAATATTCTTTAAAACCATGATGTTTCGCGATGATATACTCAACGCTTCAAATAATATAACGAAGGATTCTCTACCAAAAGCTCAAGCTGTGATACAAATAGCGGACTGGACTGCTTTGATAGGTACTACATCTTATTTGTTGCTTACCTTGTTGGTAATATCAGACATGATCCACATAATTCGATCAAAAACAAAGATACAAATTCCTAAACCCTTGGAACTGGTGTTGCCTATCCGAAAAAATGTTACGCTTGTAGGCACTTCAGTCGTATTAATCACCCTCTGTTCACATATTTTATCAACTGTAGCGCTTTATAAGATGTTTTTTTGAGAAACACATAGTTCAGTTTGAAGAGGAAGAACACTCCAACAAAGCGCGGAGCATGAGGAGCATGAAGGCAGGACTGATTCTTGACATGAAAAAGGATGAGGAAAAGAAATGGCTGGTAGACTTGTAACAATTGCCCAGTATCGAGATCTGCCGGAAGCAGGGCTAGCCAAGTCTAAACTTGAGGCGGCAGGAATCCTTTGCTTTCTCGACAACGAGTACACTGTCGGCGCCAACTGGCTATACTCAAACGCACTGGGTGGAGTTAAGCTGAATGTGCCGGAAGAAAATGCAGAAGAAGCAAAAGCAATCATTGAGGAAAACATAGAATACATTGAGCCGGAGGAATCAGAAGGACTGCTTTCCGACTCGGCATGTCCGGCTTGCGGCGCGACAGATATAGAAACAAAGAATTATACGAGAAAATTTGCAGCGATCTCCCTTCTTATTTCACTGCCGATGTTTCTATTCCGGAACAGATATTGCTGCAAGAGTTGTGGTCATCGATGGAAATGACAACACGTGCAGGATGAAATGGAGCAAGAGTAAAGACCTGACCCCATCTTTCGGCGGATGCAACAGCTAAAGCCAAAATCCCAAGGACGTCCCTAATCCACCTTGAACATCGATCTGGGAGTTATTTCTCAGGGGACTTTTTCTTTCTTATCCGTTCAAATTCGGCCTGGAGACGGTCTAATTCATGGTCGGACAAATCCTCCAGGTCTACAAGCGAGTTCCTTGCGCCTTTCTGTGCTTTGAGAAGCTCATCGAGCTTGAGATGAAGAGCCCGTGCGTCACGGTTCTGTGTGTTTTGGATAAGAAACACCATGAGAAACGTGACGATGGTAGTGGCTGTATTGATGATCAGTTGCCATGTATCTGAAAACCCGAAGATTGGCCCCATGCCCGCCCATACTAGTAAAATCGCGATAGCAATCGCGAACGCATAGGGCGAGCCGAGCGCCTCTGCCGACGAACGGGCAAAGGTATGAAAGGTATCTTTCAGTGGCATGTGACCTCCTCGACGAGCATTGATGCTGATCTTTATTATTACAGAAAATTTGGACTGTGGAATCTAGACGTCGAGAGCCGTTCCTGAGTCTTTCCTTCCAATTCATTTTAAAGCTGGTGAGGGGCGATGGGCTAAGCAAGTCATGCGGAATCTGTCTGCGAAAAGCTCGGATTCGAACCGACAATTCATGCGAGGGGACGTTCGAAAAAGGTGACTCCAGCCACGTTGGAGGAGCTACAACCAAGCTGGTGTGCCTGATGATCCTGTGTGGAAAGAGGGCGGGTGGATATGAAACTTAAACGAGGTCATTTGATAGCGGCCGTTTGTGCCGTCCTGGTAGGGGCTGCCGTCCTCGGTTTTCATTGGAGGGGAAAAATGGCCTTCCGCGGTGAAACGGCACGCCGTCCGCCCGCCTTGGAGAACGGCACTCCGGCGGCTAAGGTCTTTATCGACGTCTTTCCTGTGACGTTCCACCCAGTGAAGCGCCAGGAAATAGCAGTTGCCGATGGCGAAGTGTTGTTCCCTCGCGTTTCCCCCGACGGTTCACGCGTGGTGTTTGAATTGAGGCGTGGCGGCAAAGGAATGCTGGCGGTGGCCGATCTTGCTTCCGGGGTGATTTCAGTCCTGGAAGTGGGGCTCGATGATGTTGCTGACCCGGCCTGGAACGCCGACGGCTCCCAGGTGGTTTTCGCGGGTACGCGGCAGGGGGGCTCGGAAATCTACCTCTACCACCTGAACGCTAAGAAGCTGGTCCAGGTGACCCGCGACCCGGCCCGGAAAAAATCGTGGCCGCGCTGCTCTCCATACCGTTTCGATAAACAGTACCGTATTGCCTATACCTCGGATGAGAGGGGGCGCAAGGACATCTGGTGGGTTCGGGAGTCTGGCGAATACGATCAGCCGATAACGGTGTCGCCACAACGAAAGGCCCAGTTCCTGAAAGATCCTTATTGGCAAAAGGAGTCTTCTTTTGAAAGCGCTCCTGCTCCCATCACTGCTGGGGGAGAGTACCCGGAGTGGTCTCCCAGCGGCAACCTGCTCCTCTACCGGACCGGCGCGAACACCGCCGCAATGCTGGCTTATACCTACTACGACTGGTGGCACCCTGCGACAATCAAGGTCCCTGCGTCGTCAGGCATGCTCTCCTGGGCCCCGAACCAGTGCGGCTTCCTTGAGTACGACCCCGCACGGCACACGGCTGCAGTCATGCCGCGCCAATCACCCAAACGAAAACCTGTACTTGCCGGGAGAGTCCTGTCTTCCCCCCCGAGCTTCTTTCCCGACGGACAAGGCTTTGTCGCCGCTGTCGGCGGTGTAGGCGGGAAATCCGTCCTTGCCGTCGAGCCGTACAACGATCCGTTGGGAGACGTGGAAAATCTCTGGATGTTCACCTTTCCTCACAAAGACCGGGACAAACTGGCACGCAACCAGCTCATCTTCCAGGAGACCGGAAACGACCAGATTTACACGCTCTACGATTCCGAGGCGTACGGGGCCGGGACCCGGGATGAATTCGGTGATCATGACCGCCCCTACTTCGTCACGAGCGACGCGGTGCTCGAAACGTTCTACGCCTCCTTCTCAACCCTGTACGCCAACGCCGAGCGGACAGTGCTGGCGAAGGCACTGACAGAGTTTTGTTCAGCGGGCGCGGCTGTCAGCCGGCAGAAGAAATCAGCGCCGGACGTGGAGGCGCTGTTCGGCGTCGGGCTGGCGCTTTTAAAGCCCGAGACGCTCAAAGGCGCTTCGCCGACGGTGCGTGAAGAGGTTCAGCGTATCGAAGCGGCGAAGGGCTGGGCACCCTCGCTGTTCGGTGAGCAGTTAGGCTATGACAACTTTTTCATCCGCGGCAAATACGAACGGGACAAGGAACTGAAGGGATTTTTCCGAGCCCTAAAGTGGTTCCAGTCCTTCACGTTCGACCTGCAGAAGGAGCCGGGCCGTTCACACGCTGCCTCCATTCTCGCGGTTGCCCGCGATCCCAAGGTCTATCCTGCGCTGCAAAAGATGTTCTCCCTGTACGGCAGCATACTCGGGGAATCCCGGTACCGCAGCCCGCTCAATCTGAAGGAGATTGGTCAGGGCCCTCTCCCTGAATTCAAAAGCGACCTCCCCTGGCTCAAAGGACGGGACCTGTTCCGCCTGCTGCCGCCAGTCTACACGCTGGACGCGTTCATCTTCGACGAGCTGATCACCCACGAGGAGCGGCCCGAGACGGTCGGTACGCGGGAGAACCCACGCATGCTTCCGCGGGGGCTGGACATCATGGCGGTCCTGGGCGCCGCCGAGGCGCGGGAAATCCTTGTAAAAGAACTTAAAGAGGGACGCTATGCGAATTACGAACGGTACGTGGACCGGGTCTCGGCCCTGGTAAAGGGTTTCCCCCGGAGTGCCTGGGATGCAAGCCTCTATCAGAACTGGCTCGATCTGATGGCAAGTCTCACCCGGGAAACGGGACAGGCTCCAGCCTTCACGAAAACGGCAGCGTGGCGGAGGAAGCAACTGAACACGGCTTTGGGGAGCTGGGTTAACCTGCGCTACGAGACGATCGCCATGGTGGAACAGGTGGCAGCAGAAGCCGGCGAGGGCGGATATGAAACGCTCGAGGTGGGGCGGCCGAGAGGATACGTGGAGCCAAATCCGGAGTTTTTCCGGACCTTGGACAGGGCCTTCGCGCGGTTGGCCAAAGAGTTCGAGAAGTCGGTCCCCGATGCGGAACTGCGGCAGGAACTCGGCAAGCGCTTTTCGGAACATCGTACTCACCTGCAATCGCTGGAGACGATCGCGCGCAAGGAGCTGAAGGGGGAGGCGCTGAGCGATGCAGACTACGACGAAATCCTCTCCATCGGCAGGACCGTCGAGCATTTCATGCAGGTCATTGCCAGCGCAAGCGGCACCGACGGCGAACCGCTCTCCAATCCGGAGCCGATCCGAAAGATCGTTGATGTTCAGAAGGATGATCTGCACGGAGTACGGTTGTACGAGGCGCTTGGTCATGCGGCAGAGATGGACGTGGTAGTGCCTTACTTCGGGCGCAGGCAGATCGCCAAGGGCTCTGTTTATTCGTACTACGAGTTCACCGCCGAGGAGAGCCTGAACAGCGAGAAATGGCGGAAGATGAAGCAGCCCCGCCCGGCCTGGATCAGGGATTATTACGGCAGTACTACCGTCGCCCCGATGAAGACCCTCGATGCTAACGGCAGATAGGATGGGGCGTGGCTGTCTCGGGGCATCGCTCCACCCCTTGGGAGCCGCCCTGCTCAGCGTGACGGTGATGATGGCGGCGTTATGTGCACCGCTGCAGGCTCACGCGGCAGGGGTACGTTTTTACGGCGATGTCCTCCTTTCGCGCGGGGTGGAGAGGTTCGTCCAAGATGAGGGGGGGCAACCGGTGCGGCAGGCGCTTGCCCCGTTTCTCGCCCTCGACAGGGTCAACGTGGCAAACCTGGAAGGCTCGGTCGGAGCAGCTTGCTCCCCTGGAAGGCAGCCTTGCTTTCCCATCAGAGCCGGGATGCTTGACCTGCTGGATGGGTTTGACGTGCTGTCACTAGAGAATAATCATGCTCTTGATTCCGGGGCTAGCGGCATCGAACGGACGGCAGATGGCCTGCGCCGCAGAGGGATTGTGGCTTTGACGCGGAAAGCGAGCTCGGTGACGCTCGAGACAGGAACTGGCACCTTGGCTGTCGTCTCAGCGACGGACGTTGTAAATGTAGCCGGCGACTGGCAGCACCTTATGGCAGCCGACGACCCTGAGCTGCCGGCGGAGGTCCGTCGCCTGAAACGTACCGGGACGGCGGTTGCAGTCTACGTGCACTGGGGTCGTGAACTGATTGCCGCGCCGACGGAGCGGATGAGAGCACTGGCCCGGCGCTATGTCGCTGCGGGAGCAGATGTAGTGGTCGGAACCCATCCGCATGTGCCGGGGGCGGCGGCCTGTGTCGACGGAAAACCCGTTGTCTGGTCCCTTGGCAACTTCTTGTTCGATCAGAAATTCGACGCAACCAAGAAGGGGGCGCTGCTTGACTGTGAGATAAAGTCAGGGAAGCTCTCGTGCCGGCTCATCGGACACGAGACGCCCCGTGGATCTTACCTGCCAGTGACTGCCGTCGGTGACCCGTTTGCGGCGGAAAACGCGGTGCTGGCCGCCTGTGCGCCACCGGTCAATCCATCCTGGACCGGCCGCTTCGGCCGCTCGCCGAAGACGAAACGGCTCGTGCAAGTGCCAGAGGGTGGCGGTGGTGTCATGTCCCGGCTTGAGCTGTACGACCTGGAGACGGGCCGGCGAGAGGCGAGGACGCCGCCGATGCCTATTCGCAAGGTGCAGCCGGTGGATGTGAACGGCGACGGTATCAAGGAAGTGATGTTGATCCAGGAGGTTTTCTCCTCTCTGGACCGGGAGGTTGCCAAGAGGGTCTACCTCTACAGCTTTGACGGGGCATTCCATGCCCTGTGGCGGGGGAGCGCGCTGAGCCGGCCGCTCCTGGACGCCCAGTTCGTCAGCCGCCGGAAGAAAAAGCCGGTGCTGGTGGCGCTCCATCGGGACGAGGCGTTTCTGAAAAGAAGGCGGGGGACGGACCGTCGGACCGTCATGGAATACAGGTGGAACGGTTTCGGCTTTACCGGCAGTGCCGAAAAGGCAGCGCCATCGAAGGCAACCGGATTGCGTGAACGAAACGGTACCTTGAGCTTTGTCTGGGATCAGTAGGCCAAGCGTGAAATTGGACTAGGATCAGGGGGACACATATAATAAAGTTTGTTCTTTCGAATCTTATAAATTTATACGTTGCCCCTTACTTGGCACATCGTTACCTACGTTCCCTGGTGCTGGAAGAGAGGAAAAAACCGAATGAGCGCAGAGTTATCCACTGATAGGAAAACCGGTGAGGGCGCGACGGTTGTTATTACTCATCGGTTGCGCGAAAACAAGCAGGCGGAATACGAAAGGTGGCTTGAGGAGATTGCGCCTCTTTGCAAAGCTTCGCCAGGTCATTTGGACTGGCACATCGTTCGTCCAATACCGGGATTGACTGAAACTTATACGGTCATCATCCGTTTCGATACCGAAGAACACTTGCGAGAGTGGATGGAATCTCCGACTCGCGCTCGCTTGATAGAAAAGGTTCGGCCTCTGTTTGTGACCGATGACGATTTCTTTATCAGTAGCGGGCTGGATTTCTGGTTTACTCCCGCGGGGGCGAAGGCCAAGATACCGGTACGCTGGAAACAGTTTCTTGTTACATGGTCAGCCATCTATCCTCTAGCGTTAAGTATGCCGTTCGTAGTTAATCCAATTATGGATTACCTTGGGGCTCCCAATAACCGTTTTCTAGCTACATTGGCAGTAACTGGAGTTGTCGTCTTCCTTATGGTGTACGTTGTAATGCCTCGCTATACAAGACTTGTTCAGCGTTGGTTATTTGTAAGATAGGGGAGAAGGGGGACGCCATTGAAATTATGCGTTGCCCATCGAACAATATGAAGGGAGGCAAAAGTGCAAGAGGCACTGAATGATCTTGAGAGTAGCGAAATCCTGAGTCGGGAGCAGGCTGCGCTGCTACGCCGGATCTACGGTCGAGAGCTATTTTCTGTGCACTGGGAACTGCGGCTGCTCCTCTATGGCGGCATCCTGATCCTGACTACCGGACTCGGTCTGCTTGTCGCCGAACATTTTGCCTCCATCGGCCACCTCACCCTGCTCGCGGCGATAGCCCTGGGGTGCGTGGCCTGTTTTGCCTACTGCCTGCGCCACGGTGGCGGTTTCTCCCCCGAAAGTCTCGCGACGCCTGACGCGGCGTACGACTACGTCCTCCTGCTCGGCTGCCTCCTTCTCGGGACGCTACAGGGGTATCTGGAACTCCGCTACCAGTTCCTCGACCAATACTGGAACTGGTGGTTGTTGGCCTCCGCCCTGATCTATCTCCTCTGCGCCCATTACTTCGACAACCGCCTGGTCCTCTCCCTGGGACTCTCCACCCTTGGTGCCTGGCTCGGTGTGAAAACCAGCCACCTTGGCACTGGGTTGTGGGATGGCGCTTTGCGCGACAGCGCTCTCTTTTTTGGAGCCCTGGTCATTGCGGCGGGGACGGCCCAGACCCGACTTGGCTGGAAACGCCACTTCCTTCCCGTTCACCTGCACCTCGGGGTCAACGTACTCCTCACCGCCCTGGTCGCCGGGGTCGGCTCTCGCGCCGCCGGCTCGGCCTATCTTGCCGGATTGCTGCTGACCGGCAGCGGCAGCGCCTTCTACGCCCTTCGGGAGCGTAGCTTCGCCTTCCTCCTCTACGCCGTCCTTTACGGCTATGTCGGTATCACTATCTTCATGCTCGATCTGGGGCACTGGAGCAGTGAAGGGATCATATTCTACTTTTTGGTCAGCGCGGCGACGCTGCTTACGACCTTGGTAGCCTTGCATCGCCGCTTCGGGAGTGCTGAATGATCGACCTCTACGAGAAAGGTGAGCGCCGGGTGGCTGTGGTGGAGGAGGCCCGGCGCTGGAAGGAGGCCGGGATGATCACCGCGGAGCAGGCCGCTGCGGTGGCAGAGCGCTATCGTCCGGAATTGGTGCGGGTAAACCTCTTCATTCGCATCCTCCTCGCCGTGTTCACCGTGGTCGGAGTGGTGGCCCTCGTGGCGATGCCGGCCGTGACTCTAAAGGTTGAGGAAACCGGTCTCACCCTGTTGTGTCTGATATTCGCCCCACTCTGCGCCTGGGTCGCCGATCACGAACTCATTGCCGGTCGCCGCCTCTACCGCTGCGGCGCCGAGGAGGCGTTGCTGTTGCTGGCGGTCGGCATGCTCGCCCTGGCGGTCGCCATCCCTGCCCACGACTGGGGGCACGATACTGAACGTTTGGCCGCGCTGACGGCGCACATGATCTTCCTCGCCGGTGCGATTCTGCTGACGGTCCGCTACGGCTATGCCCTGATGGCGTTCGGGGCGATGCTTGCCCTTGCCGGCCTTCCCTTCCATCTTGCAGACATTCTCCATTGGCAGCAGCCGCACCTGACTCGCCTCGTCCTCCTGCTGATGCTCGGTGCAGCGGCGATCTGGTCGCAGCGGCGACTTGGCCGCCGTGACAGCCTGCACCGGGGATACGTCTGGTCTCTTGAGACTGTGCGCATCTCTGCCTTGGCTGGGATCTACCTTGACGTGAACCTTTTTGCTCACCGACTCCTCTGGCGGGAATGGCTCGGGTGGACGCCGGGAGAATCGCTATTTTCCTGGAGCGATGACATCTGCGCCCTGCTTACCGCCATCCTGCCGGTGGCTTCCCTGGCGATGGGAATCGGCCGCCGCGACCGGGCGCTGCTCTGGTTCGGCGTTGTCTCCGCCATCTTGTCGATCCTCACCCTGAAGTACTACGTACACCTCGGGCATCTTCCCGAAGAGTTGACAGCTGCAGGGCTCTTGGTGGTCGGCCTCGCCTTCGGCCTGCTGCGTTGGCTGCGCGCCGGTTCGAAGCGCTGCCGGGGCGCCTTTACCGCCGAACCGCTTCTCGAACCGCGTCTTTATGGTCTCGATGCCGAGGCGCTAGCGGCAATCCAGCCCCTCGCCCCGGAGCCCAGGATGTCGCAGCCCAAGGGATTCCAACCAGGCGGCGGTACCTTCGGAGGAGGCGGTGCATCCGGCGGCTATTAGTCATCAAAGAAGAGAAGGGATTAGGGGGCGCAGGTGACATTTTCCCATTGCCATAGCCTAGGACAAAACGCATTAAATCATGGCGCTCCTCTTTCTTACTTTCTTGCACGTGATGCTCGCGATTGAAGAGTCAAAGAAGGAAATAGTTTACACAATTTGCAACGTTCCTTGGTGCCACGATGGGAAGTATTACCATGTCGGCAACGAGAATGAACTTCGTGGAGTTCTGCGGATACGCACTGCTTATTTGTAGCTTCCTGTTGATAGTCGCGAACAAAATTTAGTTCATGTGCCGAGGTGGATGACGATTGCTGCGGCTGCTACTGCGGGAGGGCGCATGTTGAACCTTATTAACCAACTTGGTCTTGCAGGATACTTACTCTTGCTTCCGGTCATTGCTATGAGCTTCGATGCGCCTGGGTCGGGAAAACATTGGGCACACTGGTTCTTTGCGATCTCTGGTGTCATGGTCGGCCCGCTTTGCCTTATCGGTTGCAAAACTACTTATCGTTCAGCCGGCCTAATTGGAATAGCGTTGTTCGCTTTTTCCATCATGATCCTCGAAATAGTCTGCAAAGGTTCCTTCTCCTGCAAATAGTAGGTGAGCCTACGGTTCCTAAGTCTTCATTCAGTTGAAAAGCAGGGGCACAGAAGGCAATAAAAAGCCCGTTGATCCAGTTTGAGATCAGCGGGCTTCTGTCGTTGTAGCTAGGGGGGGCAGGAAAGGAACCTGACCCTAAGACAGGTTCCACAAAAACATTTCCCACATATCTTTCCAGCTCTTGCCGATCTCGGAGACGACGGTCGGCTCGAAACCGCAGTGCATCATGCACTGGGCACAACGCTGGTCCTTGCCTACGCCGTATTTGTCCCACTGGGTCTTCTCCATCATCTCGGCGAAACTGCCGTAGTGCTCGTCGGTGATCAGGTAGCAGGGGGCCTTCCAGCCGCGCGGGTTGCGGGTAGGGTTCCCCCACGGGGTGCACTCGAGATCTTTGTCGCCCTTCAAGAACCTCAGGTACATCGGCGTGGAGAAGAAACGGAAGCGCTTGCTCATCTCGTACACTTCCTCGAACTTCTTCTGGATCTCGCGGCGCTCCAAGAAGAGCTTCTCGCCTACAGCTTCGTAGCCGAAGCCAGGGGCGACGAGGAAGCCGTCAACGCCCGTGTCGCGCAGGTGCGAGAAGAGCATCTCGATCTCGATGAGGTTCGTCTCCTTGAAGATCGTGGTGTTGGTGCAGAGACGGAAGCCGAGGGCCTTGGCCTTCTTGATGGCGGACATGGCGATTTTGAAGGTGCCGGGACGCTCAAGGATGCGGTCGTGGGTCTCTTCCATGCCGTCCAGGTGGACGTTCAGCACGAAGTTCGGATGCGGCTTCAGTGTGTCGAGCGCCTTCTCCAAGAGCAGGGCGTTGGTACAAAGGTAGATGTGCTTGCCGCGCTCAAGGACTGCATCGATGAGCTCGAAGATGTGCGGGTAGAGGAAAGGCTCGCCGCCGGTTATCGTGACTACCGGTGCCGGGCACTGGTCCACCGAGTCAAGGCACTCTTGCAGGGTCATCATCTCCTGGATGGTGTCGGCGTACTCGCGGATCCTGCCGCAGCCGGAACAGGCGAGGTTGCAAAGATGGGTGGGCTCAAGCATGAGAACCAGGGGGTACTTCTCCACCTTGTTCATCTTGTTGCTCATGATGTAACGGGTCAGGTCGTAATTCAATCGCATCGGAAAACGCATCGTAGATTTATCCTTCTCGTCTCTGGTTTTTTTCTGCTTCTGACACGGCTGCGGGACAGGCCGAGGTTACTCTTCTTTCAGCCTGTCCCGCTCTAGTTGTCGGTCCGCTTCAAAGTTGCGTTACTTCACTACGGTAAGCTGGGGATGCGCGCTTCCCGCACCCTGCAGGAAGGCCTGGCAGGTGGCGGCGATGCCTGCGGCGTCGATGCCGAGGTCGGCTCTCAACTGCGCCTGGCTTCCCTGTTCGATGAACTTGTCGGGTATCCCGATCCTCTTCACGCGCACGGCGGTCATCCCTGCGTCGGCTACCGCCTCCAGTACGGCGCTGCCGAAGCCACCCATCAGTGCGTTCTCCTCGACGGTGACGACGCAGCCGGTACGGCCCGCCTGGGCGAGGATAAGGTCGCGGTCGAGCGGCTTTACGAAACGGGCGTTCACCACGGAGGCGAAGATCCCTTTCTGCTTCAACATGGATGCAGCTTCGAGGGCGGGGTAGACGGTGGAGCCTATGGCGACCAGTGTCAGATCGCTCCCCTCGACGAGGAGTTCGCCTTTGCCGACCTCGAGCCCCTTGGGATCCTTGTCCATGGTGACGCCGTATCCTGCGCCGCGCGGGTAGCGAAGCGAAATGGGACGGCCGTGGTAGATGGCGGTCTTCAGCATGTGCTGCAGCTCGTTCTCGTCCTTCGGGGCCATCACGGTGAGTTCGGGGAGGTGGCGCAGGTACGACATGTCGAAGGCACCGTGGTGCGTCGGGCCGTCGTCGCCGACGAGGCCGGCGCGGTCAAGGGCCAGAGTGACCGGGAGCTTCTGCAGACAGATGTCGTGGAACACCTGGTCGTAGGCCCGCTGGGTGAAGGTCGAATAGATCGCGGCGACCGGACGGAATCCCTCTACGGCGAGACCGGCCGCGAAGGTGAGCGCGTGCTGTTCGGCGATACCGACGTCGAAGAAGCGTTCAGGGAAGCGCTTCGCGAAGGGGGTGAGTCCGGTGCCGTCGGGCATGGCGGCGGTGATGGCGAGGATCTTGTCGTCCTTATCGCCGAGCTTCACCAGGGTGTCGCCGAAGACCTGGGTGTAGGAGGGGGGCGCCGGTTTGGCCGGGGCGGCGCTCGCGGGTTTCATGGGGGCCACGCCGTGGAACTTATCCGGCATGTCCTCGGCCGGCGCGTACCCTTTCCCCTTTTTGGTCATCACGTGCACGAGGATCGGCCCTTCGAGGCGTTTCACGTTTTCGAGGACGGCGAGCATGCTCTGGATGTCGTGCCCGGCGATGGGGCCGACATACTCGAAGCCGAGCGCCTCGAAAAGGGTCCCTGGGGTGAGGAACCCCTTGAGCGAGTTCTCCGCCTTCTTGGCGAAGTGCAGGATGTTGCAACCGATGGCCGGGATGCCGGCGAGGAGCCCCTCCATCTCCTTCTTCAGGTTCCGATAGTAGGTGCCGGTCATCTTGCGCGAGATGAAGGATGAGAGGGCGCCGACGTTCTTCGAGATGGACATCTCGTTGTCGTTCAAGACGACGATCAGGTTCTTTTTGAGGTGTCCTGCCTGGTTCAGCGCCTCGAGCGCCATGCCGCCGGTGAGCGAGCCGTCGCCGATGACGGCGATGCTGCGCGCGTCACCACCTTTGAGGGCGTTCGCGACCGCGAGGCCGAGCCCTGCGGAGATCGACGTGGAGGAGTGCCCCGCGCCGAAGGGGTCATGGGGGGACTCGGAGCGTTTAGGGAAGCCGCTGATCCCCTTGTAGCAGCGCTGGGTGTGGAAGCTGTCGCGCCGCCCGGTCAGGATCTTGTGGGTGTAGGCCTGATGGCCGACGTCCCAGACGATCTTGTCCTTTGGGGAATTGAAGCAGTAGTGCAGCGCGATGGAGAGTTCGACGACGCCCAGGTTCGAGGCGAGGTGCCCCCCCGTCTTGGCCACGTTTTCCATGAGGAAGCTGCGCACCTCGTCGGCGAGCGGCGTGAGCTCCTCGGCATCCAGCTTCTTCAGGTCATCGGGACCGTTTATCTTGCTTAGCAGTGTGTACATGGATCTCCTTGAGAACCCGTAACGGTTAAGAAGCGAAAAGCAAAACCATGCTAAAAGCAAATCAAAGCATTTGGCATTGTAGCCCGTAGCCCTTCAGGGCGAAGTGCAACTTGTACCCCGTAGCCTTTTAAGGCGAAGGTGCATAGCCGTTATCTTTGAACCACCGCACGGCGCGTTCGAGCGCGTCTTCCACCGGGGTTTGCGGCAACCCGAGCTCGGCTGTCGCCTTGCCGGAATCGAAGAACATGAACTTCCTGGCCATCTGCACGCCGGCGAGCGGGATGAGCGGCTCCCGCCCGGTGACGGCGGAGATGGCGTGGTTCGCGTAGGCCGCCATGAGGATCGGGTAGTAGGGGAGCTTCACTCGCGGCGCCTTGAGCCCCGTGATCGCCGAGAGCATCTCGAAGATCTCGGCGAGGGTGAGGTTGCGGTTCCCCAGGATGTACTTCTGCCCGATCCTACCTTTCTGCGCGGCGAGCAGGTGTCCGCGGGCGCAGGCCTCGACGTCGATCAGGTTGAGCCCGGTGTCGAGATAGGCCGGCATCTTTCCGTTCAGAAAATCTACGATGATCTTTCCCGTCGGCGTCGGCTTCACGTCCATCGGCCCGACCGGCGTGGACGGGTTCACGATGACGAGGGGCAATCCCTTGTCGAGGTACGATTCGGCGGCACGTTCGGCCAGGAACTTGCTCTTCTTGTAGTCCCCGACCATGTCGTCGAAGCCGACCGGCGTCCCCTCGTTTCCCGGGGTGCCGTCGCCCGGGTTCCCCAGGGTGCCGACGCTGCTCGTGTAGACCACCTTTCCCACCCCGGCGGCAAGCGCCGCGGAGAGGATGTTGCGGGTCCCGGTGACGTTCACGTCGTACATCGCCTGCGGCGTCCGGGTCCAGAGCCGGTAATCGGCGGCGGCGTGAAAGAGCGCGTCGCAGCCGGTAAGTGCCCTTACCAAAGGCTCCCGCTCGGAGAGGTCTCCCTCGTGCAGTTCGACGTCGAGCCCCTTGAGGTTGCGCCGGTCCGAGCCGGGGCGAACGAGCAGGCGCACCTGCCAGCCGTCCTTCAGCAGTTCACGCGCGATGCTCGCGCCGATGAAGCCGGTGGCTCCGGTGACGAAAGCCTTCATCTACTCCTCGGACAGTCCGCCGGTCAGGGTTCGGTAGGTGCCGAGCGCCATGAGCGGGAAGCAGTTGCGGTAGATGTGGTACTTGATCATGAAGTACTTCGGGAACCCGGTCCCGGTGTACTGCGTCTCGTCCCAGGTCCCGTCCGGGTTCTGCGTCGAGATGAGGTACTGGATGCCGCGCACCACGGTGGCGCAGTTCACCTCGCCCGCCGCCATGAGCCCAAGAAGGGCCCAGCTCGTCTGCGAAGCGGTGCTCTCGCCCATGCCCGCAAGGGAAGGATCGTGGTAAGACTCGCAGGTCTCGCCCCAGCCGCCGTCGATGTTCTGGCGCGACTTGATCCAGTTCACCGCCTTCCTAATGTAGGGGGCTTCCATGTCCTCGCCGATGGCGGAGAGCCCGCAAAGAACGCTCCAGGTGCCGTAAAGGTAGTTCACCCCCCAGCGGCCCCACCAGGGTCCTTCCGGCTCCTGGTTCTTCTTCAGGAAGTCGAGCCCCCTGACCGCCGCGGGGTAGCTCTTCGGGTAGCCGAAGCTCCCCATCAGCTCGAGCATGCGCCCGGTGAGGTCCGCGGTCGGCGGATCGATGAGCGCCTCGAGGTCGGCGAACGGGATCTTGTTGAGGAAGTGCTTCGTGTTGTCCTTGTCGAAGGCGCCCCAGCCGCCGTTTTTGCTCTGCATGCCGAGGCACCAGGCGATGCCGCGCTGCACCGACTCCTCGAGCGCCTTGGGATCTTTCACCTTGATATCCTTCAGGGCCATCATGACAAAGCCGGAGTCGTCCACGTCCGGGTACCAGTCGTTCTGGAACTCGAAGGCCCACCCTCCCGGCTCGAGCTCGGGAGATTTTATGCGCCAATCCCCCGGCCTTCTCACCTCGCGATCCAGAAGCCACTGGGCCCCTTTAACCAGGGAGGGGTGATCCGTCGGAACGCCCGCATCGACCAGCGCCTTCAGCGCGAGGGCCGTGTCCCACACCGGCGAGATGCACGACTGCAGCACGATTTGGTCGTCGTTCTCAATACAGAAGTTGTCCAGGGCCTTCAGCCCCTGCACCATGACCGGGTGGTCGTTCTCGTACCCCAGGGTGCTAAGCGCAAGGACCGCGTTCAGCATGGCCGGCTGGATGCCGCCCCAGTCCCCGGTTTCCTCCTGGTGCTCGAGTATCCACTCCTCCGCCTTCGCAATGCCCGCCTTCCTGAAGGGGCGGATCGGGCTTCTCTCGTAGACCTTCAGCACGTGGTCGAGCCCGATGAAGAAGTTCTTCAAGGTGAGGATCCCCTCCTCCTTGGTGAAGGAGTAATCGATGGCGCGCGGCGGCCGTACGAAAAGTTCCTGCACCCGCTGGGACGGGTCGATCCCGTGCACCGGGCGGTGGTGCATCAAGATGGAGAGCGGGATGATGGTCGCCCTCGCCCAGCTGGAGAACTCGTACATGTTTATGTAGGCCCAGTTGGGCAACATGTTGAGTTCCACCGGCATACTAGGGACGCCCAGCCAGTCGAACTCGCCGAAGAGGGCGAGGAAGATCTTGGTGAAGACGCGCGCCTTGATGATGCCGCCCTTCTCAAGGACGAAGGCGCGGGCCTTCTCCATGGCGGGGTGGTCGGCCGGGTAGCCGGCAAGTTTCAGCGCGAAGTACGCCTCGATGGTGGTGGAAAGATCCCCAGGTCCACCGAAGTAAATAGTCCATGAACCCCCCTCTGTCTGTTTGGAGAGGAGGTATGCACTCATCTTCCTTTCGCGCTCAAGGTCAACGAGCCCGAGGAAGTGGAACAGCATGATATATTCAGCCGTGATGGTGACATTGGATTCGAGCTCGGCCCACCAGTAACCTTTCGGGAGCTGTTCCCTAAAGAAGAAGTCACGGCATCCTTCAATCGCGACGTCGAGGGGACTCTTTGCCTTTCCCGGCTTACTCTTCCAGAGCGACGCGGGGAAGTGATGCACTGTTGCCCCTGCCCTTTGTTCGGTGGTCTGCTCCGGCTCACTAACGATGCCGTTAAATGAGGTGAGTGCATGTGATATGGGGTGTTTGAATGGTGCGTTCACCACATACTCCTTTGGTCCGGATTGGTCTAGATTAACTCAGTGTAGCTTCTTTGCAGATAGTTACAAGGATCGAAATCTATCATGGTTTTCCAGAAAAATACACTGTTTTTTCGGTGGTATAATTTTTTTTCTTAATGAAAACAATGGTTTGCTTCGGGGTGTTGATTGTGTTTGTCGTGTGTGCTAGGTTGCGGCGTCCTAACTTTCCCCACGCAAAGGCAACTGTCCCATGAAAGAAACGGCTAAAAGCAGCCTCCTCTTCTCCTTCGCAGCGCGGCGCCCCTGGCTGGTGCTCGCCATCGCACTCGTACTCTCCGTACTTTCGCTGTGGATCACCTCGCAGCGTATGGAGTTTCTGACCGGGCGGGATGACCTCATGCCCCGCAACACCGCTTTCAACCGGGACTACCAGGCCTTCCGCGCCGAGTTTGGCAGCATGGAAGACATCGTCGTGGTGATCGAGGGGCAGGACCCTGAGCGGGTGGGCGCCTTCGGAAACCGGTTGCACGACGTCCTCGCGAAGGACAAGGCGCATTTCTCGGACGTCTTCTACCCTTACGCGCTCCCGTTTTTCCGGGACAACGGCCTGCTGTTCATGCCGCTTGAGGACATAAAGGAGTTGCGTCGCAACCTGACCCTCGCCGCGCCGGTCCTGCGTGCGCTTTCCGCCTCGCCTTCGGTGCAGACCCTCTTCACCCATCTGACCGGGAGCATGGATCAGTACCTGGCCGGTGATGAGAAGAAACTCCCCGAGATAATGTTCATGCTGGACAAGCTGGGTGCCGGGTTCACGAGCTTCGGGACCGGGAAGGGGAGCGTCCCTTCCATGGAAAGCGTCTTCATGAACAAGGATTCGGCCTTCGCACGTGCGGGGCGCCAGCAGATCCTCACGGCGCTCCCGGTGCGCGACATGTCCGGCTTCGTCCCGGCCGGGGCGGCCATCGCCGTGGTGCGGGCCGAGGTGGCGCGGCTGAAGGCGCTTCCCGAGTTCAAAGGGGTAACCGCTGGGCTCACCGGAACGCCGGTACTGGAAAACGAGGAGATGGCGACGAGCGAGAAGGACATCACGCTCGCCACCGTGGTCTCCCTGGCGCTCACCACGGTGCTGCTTCTCTTCGCCTTCCGCGGGGTGCTGAACGTCGTCGCCGCCATGGTCTCGCTGCTCGTCGCCATCTCGGTTTCGTTCGGCTTCGCCACCGTGGCGGTCGGGCACCTGAACATACTTTCCATGGTCTTTGCCGTGATGTTGATCGGCATCGGCATCGAGTACGGCATCCAGGTGGTGCTGCGCTACCAGGAGGAGCTGCGCCGGGGCGCCCCCGAGCTTCCAGCCCTCGAGACCGGCCTCACCCGTAACGTCTGGGCCATCGTCATGGCAGCGGCCACCGTCGCCGCCGCCTTTCTGACCTTCGTCTTCACCGACTTCCGCGGCATCTCCGAACTTGGCATTATCGCCGCCGGTGGGGTCGTCATCTGCGTCCTGGTAACCTTCACGGTGCTTCCCGCCATGCTGGTACTCCTGGTGCGTTACCGCAAGAAGCCCTCCCCGGTGAAGGGATCCATCGAACTGGAGGACAGGCTCCTCTCCCGCATCGTCTTCGGCAACCCGAAGACCGTGATCGGACTTACCGCCCTTCTTTGCGTAGCCTCGCTCTACCCGCTCTCGCGCGTCTCCTTCGACTACAACCTGATGAACCTGCAGGCGAAGGGGCTCGAATCGGTCAACTACGCCTACAAGCTGATGAGGAGCAAGGAGAATAGCGGCTACTTCGCCGTAGTCATGGCGAAGGACGCCGAGGATGCGCGCGCGAAGACCGCGAGGCTGGAGGCGCTCCCGACCGTGGACCACGTGGTGAGCATAAATACGCTAGTGCCGGACCACCAGGCGGAGAAACTAGCGGAACTGGAAGCGGTACGCCGGGAGCTTGCCGACGTGAAGCCCGCCCCGTATGAGGAGGACCTCTCCCTGATGGAGCTCCCCCGCGTTTTCGAGGCCTTCCGAAACGCCTCCGTGGCGGTGAAGGAGCGCCTGGAGAAGGAACACCGTCCCGAGGCGAAGCAGGCTGCCGCCTTCGTGGCAACACTGGACGGTTTCTTCGCCGGTCTCGAGAAGGAGCGCGACAAAAACGCCGTCGGCATGCTGCAGGAATTCCAGGGGGGGATGTTCCGCGACCTCCCGGCGAAAATCGAAATGCTGAAGCAGAGCCTCGCCGCGAAACCGGTAACCGAGGCGGACGTCCCGAAGGAACTGCGCTCGCGCTTCGTCGGCAAGACCGGGAAGCTCATGCTACAGGTGGCGCCGAAAAAGGAGATCTTCAACCGCGAGCCGCTCGAGGCCTTCCTCAAGGATGTGCGCAGCGTCGACGCCCACGCGACCGGTGAGCCGGTTATGGTCTACGAGTCGATGACCATCATGCGCGACTCCTACCGCCTCGCCTTCATCTACGCCTTCGCCGCCATCGTGTGCATCTTGCTCATCGCCTTCAGGAGTATAAAGTTCGCGCTCATCGGGCTCGTCCCGCTCGTCGTCGGGCTCCTCTTCATGGTGAGCGGCATGTGGATCTTCGGCATCAGCTTCAACTCGGCCAACATCATCGTGATGCCCCTGGTGCTCGGTATCGCGGTCGATTCGGGTATCTACATCATCAACCGCTACCGGCGCGAGGAGGGGAGTGCGGGGAGCGTGATCCTAAGCTCCACCGGCGTCGGCGTCTTGCTTAACACCCTCACCATCATGGCGAGTTTCGGCGCGCTCATGGTGGCGAGGCACCAGGGGGTATTCAGCATCGGTGCCGTGATGTCGCTCGGCATGGTTGCCTGCCAGATTGCCTTCATGGTCACGCTGCCGGCGGTGCTGACGCTTGCCGCGAAGAAGTAGTTAAAAGCGAGGACTTTCAGCACCCCCCTTTGCGAAGGGGGGCTGGGGGGGATTTGCCCTTTGTTGGCACGTCCGAACAGCAGTTGCAGCATCTGCCATCTTATTGTGCGGTTTGCGGCGTGGGGCTCCTTCGTTCCATTCGGTAATCAATGCAAATCCCCCCTGTCCCCCCTTCGCAAAGGGGGGGACGCCGGGGCTCGTGCAGCGCTTCGTGGGATCAGTCTGGTCCTTGGGCACGAGGCTCCTTGCGGGATGCACCCTCACACTTGAGCCTCTCCCGGAGGCTAGGCGAAGTCTGGAGGTTGTGGAGATTTGGGCACGGTCGGGATGAAAAATGAAACGCTGCGGGGGGCGGTGCCCTTTTCGCATTACTTTCTGAGGGAGCGGGTGCGACCGGGGGACTTGGTCTTGGACGCGACCTGCGGCAACGGGCTCGATACCCTCCTTCTGGCCCGGCTGGTTGGGGAGTCCGGGACGGTCTGGGCCTTCGACGTGCAGCCATCCGCCATCGCCGCGACGCGCGAACTCCTCGAGCGGGAAGGGTGCCTGGACCGGGTGCGGCTCATCGAGGCGGGACACGAGCGGCTCGCCGAGTTCGTGCCGGAGGGAATTACGGCTGCCGTCTTCAACCTGGGCTACCTCCCAGGCGGGGACGCCGCCCTCATCACCGATCCTGCCAATACCGTGGCGGCTTTACAGCAGGCGGCTGAGCTCCTCGCACCGGGGGGGATCATCACCGTCGCCATCTATACCGGTCATGACGGCGGTCCCGAGGAGGGGCAAGCCGTGGAGAACTGGGCGGCCTCCCAACACCCCGGCCGCTTCAACGTCTGGCGGCACCGGCAGTTGAACCGCCCGGAAACCGCACCCTATCTCGTCTTCGTGGAAAGGATCCGCTGATGTTACGCGACGCCCTCCCGTTTCTCCTGGTCGCCCCTTCGCTCGCTTACGCCGCGATCACCCTGCACTGCGGGCGGAGTTTCTTCCGCGGCATAAAAGCGCTCCCCGAACATGCGCCGCCTGTCTCCATCCTGAAGCCGGTGCGCGGCGTCGACGGCGACAGCTTCGAGAATTTCTCCTCCTTCTGCGTGCAGGACTACCCCGAGTACCAGATCGTTTTCGCCGTCGCCTCGGACGATGACCCGGTAATCCCCATCATCCGCCGCCTCATCGCCTCCTTTCCCGAGCGGGACATCGAGCTCGTCGTCGATCCGTCCATACACGGCTCCAACTACAAGGTCTGCAACCTCATGCACGCCTACGCGAAGGCGAAACACCCGCTCATCGTCGTCTGCGACAGCGACATTAGGGTGGAGAAGGGGTACCTGCGCGCGGTCTGCGCCGCCTTCGCCGATCCAAAGGTCGGGCTTGTCACCTCGCTCTACCGCAGCACCGAGGTGCGGGGGCCGGGGTGCGCCATCGAGGCGCTAGGCTTTTGCTGCGAGATGATGCCCAACGTGATGACGGCGCTGAAGCTCGAGGGGCTTTCCTTCGCCCTCGGCGCGTCGATGGCGGTGCGGCGGGAGGCTTTGCAGAAAATCGGGGGCTTCGAGGCGCTGGTCGATTATCTGGCCGACGACTACCAACTTGGAAACATGATCTTCAAGGCGGGGTACCGGCTCGAGCTTTCGCCGTACTTCGTGGAGAGCATGATGCGCGGGGACGAGAAGCTCTCCGAACTCCTGTCGCGGCAGTTGCGCTGGGGGCGCACCATGCGCGTCTCCCGTCCCGGTGGCTATCTCGCCTCGGGGATCACCCTGCCTTTCCCGGGGGTGCTCCTCGCGTTGCTCGTTTCCGGCTTTTCCGCGGCGGGGTGGGGGGCGGCGGCGCTTCTCTACCTCGTGCGCTCCTTGGTATCGACGGCGTACAGCCGGACGCTTGTCAAGGACCGGCTTCTGCCGCGCTGGCTGTGGCTCGTGCCGCTGCGCGACGCGCTCTCGTTTGCCGTGTGGGGATTGTCGCTCGTCGGCAACCGGGTGCGCTGGCGCGGCGACCTTTTCGAACTGGAGAAGGGCGGGAAAATCGTGCCGCTGCGGTCCGTTTTACCTGCGGAAGAACCAGAGGATCAGGGATAGCAAGAGGGAGATGATGATGCTGGTGGCGAGCGGGAAGTAGAAGGTGAAGTTCTCCTTCTTCACGTAGATGTCGCCAGGGAGCCGACCAAGCCACGGGATCTTTCCGGCGAAGGTGAAGATGGCGCCGATGGCGGCGATGATGAGCCCCAAAATGATCAGTGATTTGCCGAAGGAGGGCATCTCGTAGTCCTGTGGTTTGCCCGGGAACGGCCTACTTCCTGACGTAGCGTTCCTTTTCGCTGTAGATGCAGCCGCAGTATTTCTGGCGGTAAAGACCCATCTCCTTGGAGAGGTTGATCCCTTCCTGCCAGCCGGTCCTGAAGTCCTCGTAGTGGAATTCCACCCCGTAACGCTCGCCAAGTTTGACACCCAGTTCGCGTATCATCTGCTGGTTCTGGTACCTGCTGTAGAGAAGGGTGGAGCTGAAACGGCCGAAGCCCAGCTCCGCCGCGGTTCTCGCCGCTTCTTCGAGCCTTGAGCGGTAGCAGTAGGCACAACGCCCCTGCGGCTCGCCCGCCACGTTGGAGAGGAACTCCTCCAGGAGGTACTCCTCCCGATAGATCACCTCTAGCTCCACCATCTGCGCGTAGCTCTTCAGCGCCTCCATACGGAGCTTGTACTCCGTGTAGGGGTGGATGTTGTGGTTGAAGAAGAGCCCCGTGACGTCAAGCCCGGCGGAGCGCAGCTCCTTGACCGGATAGATGGCGCAGGGGCCACAGCATATGTGCAGAAGTATCTTCATGGTCCGCCCTATGGACGCGCCCCCCCGGGCCCACCCAAGAGGTACTTTATGGCATCCGCCTTGACCTTGGCGAAGGCGTCTGCGTAGGCAGTGCCGGGAAGCTGTGCCGCGATGTAGTACCCGCCCACGATCGGGTTGCTGAGCGATACCTTGCCGGTGCCGCTGTTCACGGCAAGGGTGGCGTTGTTGATGGCGCTTTCCACGTCGTTGTCGAGGATGCCGTTGTTGAGCCAGTCGATGGAATCGTAGATGAGCCGCTTGGTGTAGATACGGTTGTGCGCGAAGGCGCCGGGGTCGTTTTGCAGCAGGCTCGAGTTGAAGAACGCACCCATGGTGTTCGCACCGCCGCCGGGGAACGCGGCGTTGTAGTCGGAGTTCTTGTTTGCCAGGGGACGCACCTTCGAGCGCGAGGGGTTGAGCGTGCTGGCCGGCAGGGACGGGTCGGTCTTCAGAACGTTCAGCATCGCGATGGCCGCGGCGTAGCCGTCCTTTTCGGACTGCAGGAACGCGGGGCTAAGCTCGTGCTCACCGATGTGGCAGTGGGCGCAGGTCTTGCTGGTGATGGCCGAGATGATGCCTGCGCTGTCCTCTTCCACCGGGAGGAAGGTGTGCGTGGCGTCGTTGTTCATGTGACAGGTCACGCAGGGGCCTCTGTTGCCGGTGCCGTGCTCGTTCGCTACCCCGATGAACCTGTGCAGGAAATAGTCCGGAACGTAGTTGCGGCCGGGGAACTCGTACCCCCCGGTGCGGAACACCAGGGCTGCCGCGGCGCGGTCGTGGGCTCCCGGTGTGTTGGTGTTGCTGAAGTCCATCCCGGCGGCAACCGCGTCATATATCATCGAGCCGATACCGCGGCCGGAGTGGCAGGGGACGCAGATGTTGGATGCGGTGACGTCGGGGTAGGTCGTTGCCTTGTTGTTCAGTTTCACCGTCGGGGAGCTGTTGGCCGACGAGAAGTTGTAATAGATGACGGCAGGGGCAACGGTGCGTGCCACCCAGCTGTAGGCGCGTCCCTTGCCGTTGTCGTGGCATACGTCGCAGCCGGTGACTTCCTTGCTCTTGTCCGGCGACGGGGCGTCCGCAGGCTGTGCCGCACCGGGAGCCACCTTCTGGGGGTAGTTCTGCACCACTTGGTAGCCCGGACCGGCAAAAGGTTTCTGGACCTTGAAGCCGCTGGTCACGAAGTTGATATAGCCGGTGGAGGTGTGGCAGCGAACGCAGTAGTACTGGAAGGTGGTGGCGGCCGGTTCGTAGGTGCCGCGGGTCTTGAAGTCGTAGTTGGCCCTGGCCTTGGTCACGTTGCCGTGCCCGGAGTCGGCCCAGTCCCTGTTCACGTTGATGGCCGCGGTCGGGTTGTGCGGGTTATGACACTTGCGGCAGTTGCCGACGTAGTTTGAGCTCACATACGAGGCGCGGTACTTGCTGTCGGAGAAGCTGGTCGTCATGTTGCCGAAATGCTGCGGGGCAAGCCTGACCATGAGATCGTTCGGGAAGGCGAGGCCGTGGCACTTGCCGCATTTGCCCGAGGCGTCCGGATTCTGGAGCGCCACACCACTGCCGCCGCCGTGGCACTTGGAGCAGGAGCTCGGGTGCCCGGGGTGGGGCTCGTGGCAGTCGGCGCATCCTGCCGCGTTGGCGGTGTTGTGGGAAGAGGCAAGCCATTCCTGCACGATGAGTTTGCCGGTGCCAGGGGAGACCGAGCCGGCATGACAGCTCGTGTCCATGCACTTCTGGGATTGGGCGAGCTTGGAAACACTCCCCGATGTGTCAGTGTTGCTGCCCCCGCACGCGGCAAGGAGGAGAGGAATAAAGATTGTGAATACAATATTTCTTAGCAACATAGCATGCCCTCCCGGATTTTCAGACGCTACCTTATAGCATTATCCACAGCAAAAAAGTAGAGAAAAATGAGTGTTAGCTCACAGGGGGCGCGCTTTTCTGTTTAGTCCTTTTTGTTAAGTTGACTTCACTTCGCCAATATTGTAATAATCATCCGTCCAATTGCGCCAAGTATGCATCTGGCGGGGAATTCAGCCGGGCAAGTGCCATTAGTTGTATTTAATTTTCAGTGCTGATTGCAATGCAGGAGTCCATCATGTTTCTCAGAAAGCATACTTCCGCAGTCATGTTCTTTCTCGGCATCTCCCTCGCTCCCCTGCTGGTCCCGGACCACGCCGATGCCATCCCCGCCTTCAGTCGGCAGCACAAGACCGAATGTTCCACCTGCCATACCATCTATCCCGAACTGAACGAGTTCGGCGACGCCTTCCTGAAAAACGGCTACGTCTGGCCCCACAAGAAGGGCGAGGCGGCAAAGGGCACCGAGCCGGCGGGCAACGAGTGGGCCGCCATTTCCGGGTTGCCGCAGCAGATCCCGATCTCGCTCACCGCAAGCGCCGATCTCGCCTATGACGAGGACGCCGCGGACGGCAACAAGCTGGACCTCTCGGCAAGATCCGTCACGCTGCAGGCGGGTGGCTCCTTCCGCGACCTGGTCGGCTTCTTCGTGACCTACAACCTCTACTCCCAGGGGATGCAGCGCGCATCGGCTCTCTCCACCCCCGCAGAGAACACCAACGTGCCTCCCGGCAACAGCCCGGACCTCGACGAATTGTTCCTGGTCTGGCGCCAGGCCGCCGGCACGCCTGTCAACGTGAAGGTGGGGCGCTTCGAGCCGAAACTCTCCCTCTGGAAGAAGAGTAACCGCATCCTGCCGGTACCATCGTATGCCTCGACCACCTACCGCGTCGGTCTGTCCCCCTTCAGCAGCGACGCCACCGAGGACGGGGTCGAACTGAATGCGCTTCTCGGTAACCGACTCTTCGTTGCGGGGGGCGTCGTGGATCGAAACGGAGGGGACCGCAAGGACGGCTATGGGCACATCTCCTACAAGATCGGGGGGACCGACCTGAAGGGGCAGGAGCCCGAGGTGGACCTGGAGCATGACAGCGTCTGGGACTTTCTGAGCGTGACCCTTGGCGGCTTCGGTTACTGGGGACAAAACGGGGAGTTCGACGCTAACGGCATCGCGCAGAACGTCAACAACTTCCGCCGCATCGGCGCCGAGGCCGACATCCTCTACAAACGTCTGCACCTTAAGGGAAGCGGCAGCTTCGGCAGGGATTCCAACCCCGACTTCTCCGTCCTGGCGACGAGCGTCGACAGCCGCGCCTACACCCTGGAAGGTGAGTACTACCTCGGGGCGCCGGTCAACCTGGTACCGCTTTTCCGCTACGAATACCTGAACGCCGGCTACGGCGCGATCAAACGTTTCACCCCGGCCCTGGCCTATGCCCCGTTGCAGAACCTGCGGCTGTCGCTTGAGTACACCCACAGCATTGCCCCGGAGGGGACGGGCAACATCGCCTTCGCCTCCATCGCCTTCAGCCTCTAGCTCAAGGCAACGGAAATGCTCAGCACGACGACTTCTGCCGTCGTAGATAATGTCTCGGAGGTTTCAGCACCCCTATGAAAAAGCTCCTCGTTACAATGCTCCTCGTCGCAGCTACCGCAACCTCTGCCCACGCCGGTCTCAAAGTCATCGGCAGGGGTGACGCCATGCGTCTTGATCCTTCCTCCTTTCCCCCGGCCATGAAGGCGAACTACGAGATCGTCCGGGTGAAATGTGTCAAATGTCACACCCTCGAGCGCACCATCGTCGCCATCCAGACCGGTGTCGCCCCTATCTCCGGCCAGCCTTTCGACCGCAGCGCCACCAAGGCGTACGGGGTCAAGATGCTTAGAAAGCCCGACTCCAACATGAACAAGGCCGAAGTGAAGGCCTCTGTCGACCTGATGAACTACCTCCTCTCTGAATCGGAGAAGTAACCAAGATGAAAGACCTGACCCTGCGCAGCCGCCTGATCGGGTCGTTCCTGATCATGGCCGTTCTGGTCGCCTTCACCGGCGGTTTCGGTGCCCTCAACATCAAGCGGGTCGGCGGCCAGATCCAGAACATCCTCGAGCAGCTCTCAAAGCAGCAGAAACTGGTACTCCTCATGGGGGTGACCCAGAAGTACTGCCACGTGAGCCTCATGCAGGCGGCCCTGGTTCACAACGACCCGGAGAAGCTGCAGGAGTACATCGACGACTACCAGATGAAGCGGGACACCCTGCTGAGTCAGGCCCAGATCATCCTCGAGGGGAACAAGAAGCTCGGCATGCTCCCGGCGGAGAAGGGGAGCGTGGTCGAGAAGCGCACCCGGCAGTTCCTGGCGAGCTGGGCCGAGTTCGAGAAGGTCGCTGACGAACTGGTCGCGCGCAAACAGGCGCTTTTGAAGAACGTTCCCCCGGGGGTGATCAGCCAGGCGGCCAAGGATGCCCTTGCCGATGCGCGTCTCAACAAGCTCGCCAACGAGGAGATCGCCGCCGCCAACGATAAGGCGAAGGAGGATCTGGACGACATCCTCGTCGAGGTCGGCAACCGGATGACCGCGGCGAACAAGCAGGTGACCGAGATCCAGCGCTCGGCGGGCTTCACCTTCGCGGCGGTCATCGTGGTCGCCGTGGCCCTGGCCGTTCTTCTCGGGCTCCTCATCACCCGCAACATCGTCTCCCGCGTGAGGACGATGGCCTCCGCAGTGAACCGCGGCGCCGAGGGTGATCTCACCGCCGTGATCGAGGCCGGGAATCAGGACGAGATCGGCAAGCTCGGCAGCGATTTCAACGAGATGGTCGGCAGGCTCTCCGGGATGATCGGCAAGGTCTCCCGCTCCTCGAGCGAACTCGCGGTCATCTCCGACACCATGGCCAAGGCCTCCCACACCGTGGTGCAGTCGGCGAAGACGCAGGCGGAGAGCGTCTCCAAGACCTCGGCCGCCATCGTGCAGATCAACACCTCCGTGAAAGGGGTGGGCCAGGGGGTCGATTCCCTCTCCATTTCCGCCTCGGAAAGCTCCTCCTCCATCCTCGAGATGGCCTCGAGCGTCGAGGAGGTCGTACAGAACATGGAGAACCTGGCACTCTCGGTGAACGAGGTCAGCTCCTCCATCGTCGAGATGGGCGCTTCCATCAAGCAGGTGGGTAACGGCGTGGTGAGCCTCATGGAGGTATCCACCGCGACGGCATCCTCGGTCATGGAGATGGACAGCTCCATCAAGCAGGTCGAGCGCAACGCCAACGAGACCGCGGCCATTTCCAAGGCGGTCCGCGTCGACGCGGAGACCGGCCGCGAGGCGGTTGAGGCGGTGATCAACGGCATGCAGGAGATCAAGCACGCCTCGCAGATCACGAGCGAGGTCATCGCGACCCTCTCCGAGCGCGCCACCGACATCGGCGACATCCTCTCCGTCATCGACGAGGTCGCCGAGCAGACGAACCTTTTGGCCCTGAACGCTGCCATCATCGCGGCCCAGGCGGGTGAGCACGGCAAGGGTTTCGCGGTCGTAGCCGACGAGATCAAGGAGCTTTCCGAGAGGACCTCCAGCTCCACCAGGGAGATTTCACAGGTGATCCGGGCGGTGCAGGACGAGACCCAGCGCGCGGTGGAGGCGATCGATCAGTCAGAGCGCTCCATCGCCGAAGGCGAGCTCCTCTCGCAGAAATCCGGTGAGGCGCTCACGAAGATCGTGGTGGGGGTCACCGAAGCGACCGCGCAGGTGACCGAGATCGCCCGCACCACCGTCGAGCAGGCCAAAGGGAGCCAGATGATCCGCGAGGCGATGGAACAGGTCTCCGAGATGGTGTCCCAGATCGCCAAGGCGACCCGCGAGCAGGGGCAGGGGAGCGAGCTCATCATGGCAGCCGTCGAGAACATGAAGAGCCTGACCTCCCAGGTGCTCTCCTCCACCCGCGAGCAGAACAAGGTGGGGAACCTGATCGCCCAGTCCACCGAGAGCATCACCGAGATGATCCGTCACATAAAGCGCGCCTGCGACGAGCAGTCCCGCGGCTCCGAGCAGATCGTCATGTCCGTCGAGGATATCCAGCAGGCGACCGAGGTGAACCTCGAGTCGACCCGCGTCATGGACGAGGCGGTCTACAAGCTCTTCCGCCAGACCGAGATGCTGAAGCAGGAGATGGAAGCATTCAAGATCTAGGGACGCCTTCGGCGCCCACTTTAGCCGTACCGATCAAATCCCCCTCTCCCCGAGGGGGACTTTTTTTGTTATAAGGGGAGGACTGCCGCAGCCAGGCGGAAGACCCTTTAACGCAGAACATAACCTGGAACGTCGAACGTTGAACGTCTTTCAGGTTTTAAGGAGTTGCCATGGGCAGGATTGCCGATAGATTCGCAGCACTCAAAGCAAAAGGGGAAAAGGGGCTGGTGACATTCATCACCGCCGGCGACCCGGACCTCGCCACCACCGAACAGGCGGTGCTGGAACTGGAGAAGGCCGGGGCCGACCTGATCGAGCTCGGCGTCCCGTTCTCCGATCCGATGGCGGACGGGCCGACCATCCAGCTTTCGTCGGACCGGGCCCTTGCCTCCGGGACCACGCTCCCGGGGATTCTCGAACTGGTCGCGCGCCTGCGCGTAAAAACCCAGATCCCCATCGTCCTCATGGGGTACTTCAACCCGATCTTCACCTACGGAGCCGAGCGCTTCGCCTGCGATGCCGCCAAGGCGGGTGTGGACGCGCTCCTCGTCGTTGACCTTCCCCCGGAAGAGGCGCCCGAGCTCAAGGAGCACACCGACCGTTGCGGCCTCGACCTCATCTTCCTTCTGACGCCGACCTCGGACGCCGAGCGCGTCGCGTCGGTTGCGCGCCAGGGAAGCGGCTTCATCTACTACGTCTCGGTGACCGGCGTGACCGGCGCGAGAAGTGCGGTGGCCGACACCCTCGCCGAACGCGTCACCTCTGTGCGGGACGCGCTCAGCCTGCCGCTCGTGGTCGGCTTCGGCATTTCCACGCCGGAGCAGGCCAGGCAGGTTGCGCAGGTCGCCGACGGCGTGGTGGTGGGAAGCGCCCTGGTGAAGTATTTCGAGAAATACCAGGGGGCGGAACTGTTGCGGGAACTCTCCTCCTTCGTCGGCGCTCTAAAACAAGGGGTGCGGCAATCGTCCGCAGGATAATCACGTAATTTCGGTATGTTGGCGCGCAAGGTGCACCGTTTTGTTTGACATGCATGAAGCGATCTGCTAAGAAACAGCGCTGATTTACGACTAAATAAAACAGCTGGGGACTATCCCACGAGAGGGCACATATGGCTTGGTTCAAAAGAGACAATCCGCCTAAAGCAAGAGGGCCGGAGCACAAGGTGAAGGTGCCGGAAGGGCTTTGGACGAAGTGCGTTAGCTGCGCAGAGACCATCTATACGAAGGACATCGAGAGCAACCTGAACGTCTGCCCGAAGTGCGGCCACCACTACCGCGTCTCCACGAAGAGGAGGATCGAGCTCCTCATCGACGAGGGGACCTTCGTCGAGTTCGACGCCGGTATCGTGTCGGTCGATTTCCTCGAGTTCAAGGACAGCAAGAGCTACCAGGAGCGCATCGACCAGGCCTTGGCCAAGAAAGGGAGCAAGGACGCCATCGTCTGCGGCTCGGGCAAGATCGAGGGGACCCCTGTGCAGCTGTGCGTCTTCGACTTCTCCTTCATGGGGGGCTCCATGGGGAGCGTCGTGGGCGAGAAGATCACCCGCGGCATCGAGCGCGCCCTTGCCGAGCGCACCCCCTGCATCATCGTCTCCGCCTCCGGCGGCGCCAGGATGCAGGAGAGCATCCTCTCCCTCATGCAGATGGCGAAGACCTCCGCGGCCCTTGCCAAGCTCCGTGAAGCAGGGCTTCCCTTCGTCTCCATCCTGACCGACCCGACCACCGGCGGCGTCACCGCGAGCTTCGCGATGCTGGGCGACATCAACATGGCCGAGCCGAAGGCGCTCATCGGTTTCGCAGGACCCCGCGTCATCGAGCAGACCATCCGCCAGAAGCTCCCGCAGGGCTTCCAGCGCTCCGAGTACCTGCTTGACCACGGCATGGTCGACGTCATCGTGGAGCGGAGCAAGATGAAAGCACAGCTCTCCAGCATCCTGAAGATGCTCTACAGAAACTAAAAAAGCAGGTCGAGGTCGAGGTATCAGAGAGGTTAAGGCAGAGGAGGGAAGCTCCAAACCTTAACCTTTCTCTTTTTTGAGCCTCCAAACCTCGAGCCTCGCCGGGAGTCGCCATGGTTTCCCTCACCCAGTTGGCCCTGTTCGCCGTCGCCTCCACGCTCCTCATCTTCACCCCCGGCCCCGACATCATCTACGTGATGACGCGCGGCGTTGCGCAGGGGAGAAAGGCCGGCCTCGCGGCGGCGGCAGGGTTCGCGCTCGGCAACTTCGCGCACACCTTCTTCGCCATCGTCGGCCTCTCCGCCCTGATCACCTCTTCGGCGACCGCCTTCGCCTGCGTGAGGTACGCCGGTGCCGCTTACCTGATGTACATCGGCTACAAGATGCTCCGCAGCAAGGCGTCCATCGTCGCGGAGGGGGCGGCGGGGGAACTGGCGTGCCGGGAGATCTTTCGTCAAAGCATCCTCGCCAACATCATGAACCCGAAGGTGGCGCTCTTCTTTCTCGCCTTCTTCCCTCAGTTCGTCGAGCGCTCGCGCGGCGGCGTTCCCATGCAGATGCTCGTTCTCGGCAGCACCTTCGTCATGCTGACCATGCTCGGCTTTGGCCTTGTGGCACTTCTCTCCGGGGAGATCGGGCGCTGGCTGAACCGCAGCGCGGGCGCCGGAAACCGGATCGGACAGGTGGCCGGCTGCATCCTGATGGCCCTCGGTCTGCGTCTTGCCTGGCCCGAGGCCTGAGCCCCTTCCAGACCCCGATTGATATGGACTTTTTCATGCTCTTTACCTATAATCCCGCCCTGTCATGACCTACGCGGAGACCCTCGAGCACATCTACGCCCTGGGACGCTTCGGCATCAAGCCGGGGCTCGACAGGATCGTCCCGCTTCTTGCCGCACTGGGCAATCCGCAGGACACCTTCAAGACGGTCCACGTTGTCGGCACCAACGGCAAGGGGTCGACCTCTTCCTTCCTCGCCTCCATCCTCGGCGCCGGCGGCTACAGAACCGGACTTTTCACCTCGCCGCATCTGATATCCTTCACCGAGCGCATGAAGGTGAACGGCGCTGAAATCGAGGAGGATGACGTGGCGCGGCTGGCGGCCCTGGTGCTTGCCGCCGCCCCGAAAGAGAGCACCTTCTTCGAGATCGTCACCGCTTTGGCAGCCCTCTATTTTGCCGAGAGCGGGGTGGACATCGCCATCTTCGAGGCGGGGATGGGAGGACGCCTCGACGCCACCAACGCACTCAACGGTATCCTTTGCGCCATCGCGCCGATCTCCATCGAGCACACCGATTATCTCGGCAGCACCGTCGAGGAGATCGCCGCGGAGAAGGCCGGGATCTGCAAGCCCGGCGCCCCTGTGGTGACGGCGCGCCAGCTCCCCGAGGCGCAGTTCATCATCGAGCACAACGCGGACCGTCTCGCCGCACCGCTTTACCGACAGGGTGAAGCCTTCGACGCCTTCTGGATGGACCGCTCCCTGTATTACCGGGGCGTCTCGCTCACCCTGGACGGGCTGCAATGCGGCCTTTTGGGGCGCTATCAAAGCGGCAACGCGGCCCTCGCGCTCGCCTGCGCGGAGATCCTCGGGGCGATCGGCTTTCCGATAACGCCTCAGGCGATGGCCGCCGGGGTGGCCAACGCCCGCTGGCCCGGACGGATGGAGCTCTTCGGCGACGCCCCCCGCGTGCTGCTCGACGGGGCACACAACCCGGCCGGTGCCCGGGCCCTTGCCGAGGCGCTCGATGACATCCCGCGCGGGCGTCTGTTCCTTGTCATCGGCGTGATGGCCGACAAGGAGCTTTCCGGCATCCTCTCTCCGCTTTTGCCGCTTGCCGAGCGGGTCTTCGCGGTGACGCCGGCCATCGATCGCGCTCTGCCCGCCGTGGAACTTGCCGGCTACTGTCTCGGGGCCGGGGTCGAGGCCATGGCGGCCGGAAGCGTCGGCGAAGGGGTCCAGCTTGCGAGAAACGTGGCCGCTGACGACGACCTGATCGTGGTGTGCGGTTCCCTCTTCACCGTGGGTGAGGCGAGGGGCCACCTGAAATCCGAGACCTTCGAGCCGTTCCGGGGATGAAACCGGACGGCACACTGCACGGCGGGAAGTCCCGCCCGAACCGGAGTGCGATGAAACCTGCAAGAGCCTTCTGGCTCCTAACATACCTTCTTTTCTCCGCCGGGATTGCCCGGGGCGAGATGGCCATCCCCAACAAGGAGGCGACCATCAAGGCGGACCACCTGTCGGTGGACACCCCAACCGACAGCTACCACGCCGAGGGGAACGTGCTCATCACCCAGGAGGGTGCATCCCTTCTCGCCGACAGCGTCATCTATCACAGGTTGACCGGCGATGCGGTTGCCGAGGGGAACGTCCGACTCGAGCGCGGCGGCGATACCATGAACGGCAGGAAGCTCCTTTTGGACCTGGTCACCCAGCACGGGGAGCTTTTGAGCGGCGAGCTCTTCGTGAAAAAATCCAATTTCCGCCTGCGTGCCGACCGGCTTATGAAGACCGGGGATGCCGACTACCGGGTGGAGCGGGGGACCTTCACCACCTGCGACGGCGACCGCCCGAGCTGGCATTTCGAGGCGAGCCGGGTTGATCTCACCCTGGATGAATACGCGACGGCGAAACACGCGGTATTCTACGTCGGCGACATCCCGTTGTTCTACACCCCGTACCTCGTCTTCCCGGCCAACACCGATCGGCAGTCGGGTCTTATGATACCGAAGCTCGGCTTCTCGTCGAAACGGGGCTTCTACATCGACCAGCCGTACTACTGGGCCATAAACCAGAGCCAGGAGGCGACCTTCAACCTCGACATCGAGACCTCCCGCGGCGTGGGGAGCGGCGTCGAATACCGCTACCTGCGGCCGCACGGCAGTCAGGGGTACCTGCATGCCTTCGGTATCTACGACACCAATGAGAGCGGGTTCCGCGGCGAGGTGCAGCAAAGACACCTGGAGATCCTCACGCCGGACCTGACCGTTGCCTCCACCATCCACATGATCTCGGACCGCCGCTACTACCTTGATTACGGCGAGTTTTCCGGCGAATACAACCGCCAGCTCCTCGAATCGACCGTCTCTTTCGACCGGCGCTGGGACCGCTACGGTTTGAGCGGTGACCTGCGTTATGCGCAGGACCTCGAGGCTCCCACCAACGACGCGACGCTGCAGCGCTTGCCGAGACTGAGCTTCATCGCCGCAGGGGACAAGATCGGTCCGCTTCTTTTCTCCATGGACTCGAGCGTCTCCAATTTCATCCGCGACATCGGGGCAACCGGACAGCGCCTCGTCGTGCACCCGCGGCTTTCCTACTACGCTAAGCCGGGGGACGCGCTCGACTTCTCGCTGTACGGAGGGTTCCAGCAGCGCCTGTACAACGCACGCGGCGACAGCCCCGACCCCGGGTGGCGCCAGATCGGGCAGGCCGACGGCGGGGCCACGTTGTCGCTTCCCCTGGAGAGGATCTACGACGGAACGACGCGCCACCTGCTGGTTCCCGAGCTCCAATACGCTTTCGTGGAGCGGCGCGCCGATCAGAATCTCCCCCTCTTCGACTACGACGACCGCGTCTTGGGGCAGAGCATCGCCTACCTTTCCCTATCAAACACCTTCACAAGGAAGTTCGTCAGGGAGGGGCTGCCGGACGAGTACCGCGACATCATGTACCTGAAGCTGACCCAAGGGTACCAGTTCTCGGGTGAGCGCCGCGACCTCCTCACGCTGGTCGACGAGGGGAACAAGCTAACCGACCTGATGCTTGAGAGCGTGGTCACCCCGATGCAGAACCTTTCCCTGCTCCTGGACGGGCGCTACAACATGGAGGGCAACGACCTCTCCACCGCCAACATCGGGCTCGAGTACAAGGGGGAGGGGAAGAAGGACCTGGCCCGGCTGACCTATCGCCACAGTAGGGGCGAGCTGGACTACCTGGACGCCGGTCTGGTCTTCCCGCTCGGGACCCGGTTCACCGCAGACCTGGAGGGGCGTTACTCCTTTGACAGGGGCGCCTTCCTGGGCTCCCGCTACGCCCTGGAATACCGGCAGCAGTGCTGGAGCGTGGTTCTGGCCTATTCCGACCGGGTGCGGAGTCACCAGGTGACCGGCGAGCAGCAGTTCACGGTAAACTTCTCGCTGGCCGGCCTGGGATCGCTGGGGCCGATGCGGACCATGTAGCCGATTGCCGTGGTCGCCCGGCGAAGCCGTAAGAAGTTGACATTATTCTTTTCACCGGTGTATCTAAGAGGAGCCGCTACTAAAGCCGGAACACCGCGCTAAGGACAGCGGCAGATCCTGGTCTGGAGGTTCACATGAAGGATGCATTCACCCCCACCTCACTTTTGGTTACCGGAGGAGCGGGTTTCATTGGTTCCAATTTCATCAATCACTTCATGGCCGGCAATCCCGGCTGCCGGGTCGTCAACCTCGACCTTTTGACCTATGCCGGGAACCTCAAGAACCTCACCGCGGTCGAGGCGAACCCGCAGTACCGTTTCGTGAAAGGGGACATCTGCGACGCCTCCCTGGTGGCGCGGCTTCTGGAAGAGGAGAAGATAGACGCCGTCGCGCACTTTGCCGCCGAGTCGCACGTCGACCGCTCCATCACCGGTCCTGACATATTCGTGAGGACCAACGTTCTCGGGACGCAGACCCTTCTCGAGGCGAGCCGCAAACACGCCGAGAGTCTCCCTGCGTTCCGCTTCCTGCAGGTCTCCACGGACGAGGTATACGGCAGCCTTGGTTCCGAAGGGTACTTCACGGAGGAGACTCCGCTTGCCCCCAACTCCCCGTACTCCGCCAGCAAGGCCGGGGCGGATCTCCTGGTGCGGGCGTATTTCGAGACCTTCGGTCTGCCGACCCTTAATACCCGTTGCTCCAACAACTACGGCCCCTACCATTTCCCTGAGAAGCTCATCCCGCTGATGATCCACAACATCCTGAAGCGGCGCTCTCTGCCGGTTTATGGCGACGGCCTGAACGTGCGCGACTGGCTGCACGTGAAGGACCACTCCGCGGCGATCGAGCGTGTGCTGAAGAGCGGGAAGCCGGGCGAGATCTTCAACGTAGGCGGGAACAACGAGTGGAAGAACATCGACATCGTGAAGCTCGTCTGCGATCTGATGGATGAGCGGCTCGGGCGTGCGTCCGGTGAGAGTCGCGGGCTGATCACCTTCGTGAAGGACCGCAAGGGGCATGACCGGCGTTACGCCATCGACGCCTCGAAATTGAAGCGTGACCTCGGGTGGGAGCCCGGTTACACCTTCGAGCGCGGCATCGCCGAGACCATCGACTGGTATCTGGCGAACCAGGCGTGGGTCGAGGAAGTCGCCTCCGGCGCCTACCGCGAGTACTACGAGATGCAGTACGGCCAGGCTTAACGGCTTTAACGGACGTTCAACGTTCAACGTTCAACGTTCAACGGAATGTGAACTGAGTATTGCCGCTGCATCTGTGGCGGCCGGTAAGGCACTGTCGGATTGTGTAGTGACGAAAAAGTACGGGGCGGTTTCCAAGCTGCCCGTTCTCGGCTAGAATCTAGCCTTGTTTTAATTTCCGGTGCCGCCACGGCGCCGCCGCGCGTGGCAGAGGCACTTTGTCGAACGCTGAACGCTGAACGTTGAACGTTTCCTGGAGGACAGATGATTCTGGTAGTCGGCAGCAAAGGGATGTTGGGACAGGAGCTGATGGCGCTTTACGGTGACCGCGCGCGCGGCGTCGACATCGACGACATCGACATCACCGACCTTGCCTCGGTGCAACGCGTCCTCACCACCATCAAGCCTTCCGTGGTGATTAACGCCGCAGCCTACACCGACGTGGACGGCTGCCAGGACAACGCCGAACGCGCCATGCAGGTGAACGGCGAGGGGGTGGCACACCTTGCCATGATCAGCAAGGAGATCGGCGCGAAACTCGTGCAGGTGAGCACCGACTACATCTTCGACGGCAATAAGGGTACCCCCTACCTCGAGGACGACCTGGCGTCGCCTTTGAGCGTGTACGGCGAATCGAAGCTCGCCGGCGAGATGAACGCCTGGTTCAACCCGAACCACCTGATCGTACGCACCCAGTGGCTCTACGGGCACGGCGGGAAGAACTTCGTAGAGACCATGCTTAGGCTCGCCAAGGACAAAAAGGAGATCTCCGTGGTGGACGACCAGATCGGCTCCCCGACCTGGACCGGCGACCTCGCCCTGGCCATCAAGGCCCTCCTGGAGAAGGGGTGCGAGGGGACCTACCATGCCGCCAACGCGGGATTCGTCTCCTGGAACGGTTTCGCCAAGGAGATCTTCCGCCTTGCGGGCCTTGACGTCACGGTTCTCGCCATGACCACAGAAGAGCTCGGCCGGCCGGCGCCGCGCCCTCTCTATTCAACCCTGGACTGCGGCAAGCTCTCCCGGGATACCGGCTTCACACCGCAGCCCTGGCAGGAGGCGCTCAGGCGCTATCTGGAGCTCAGGGAGGAAAAATAACCATGAAACAAGAGCAAACGGAGGCCGTCATGGAACGCGGAGAGCGTCCCTGGGGGACATACACCGTACTTGAAGAAAACGGCAGCTACAAGATAAAGCGCATCGAGGTGATGCCGGGGCAGAGGCTGTCGCTGCAGATGCACCACCACAGAAGCGAGCACTGGATCGTCGTTTCCGGGACGGCACGGGTCACCTGCGGTGAGACCGTCAAGATCATCAACATCAACGAATCCACCTTCATCCCCATCGGCTCGACGCATCGTCTGGAGAACCCGGGCGTCATCCCCCTGGTGATCATCGAGGTGCAAAGCGGCGAGTACCTGGGCGAGGACGATATCGTCCGCTTCCAGGACGACTACCACCGCGTGGATCATGAGTCCGAGGCCGACGGCGTCGGGGCCGGCGTGGAGCCTGTCGTATAGATGAAAAAGCAGCTAAGCCTGCTGCGGGAGTTCTCGGTCCCACTGGCTGCCGGCGTCATCGCCGCGCTCGCCTGGGCCAACCTCGCCCCGCAGCAGTACCACCACTTCCTGCATGACCCGCTTCTTGCGGGTCTTTCTGTTCACTTCGTCACCAACGACCTGTTCATGGCGTTTTTCTTCGGCATCGCCGCCGTCGAGATCACCCAGAGCTGTCTGCCCGGCGGTGACCTGTACCCCTTGAAGCGTGCGGTGAATCCGCTGCTTGCCACGGTAGGGGGGATACTGGGGCCGGTTGTGCTCTATCTCCTCCTCAACGCCTGGATCGGAGCACCGTCGCTCGCCCGTGGATGGGGCATCCCGACCGCAACCGATATCGCGCTTGCCTGGCTTGCGGCGCGCTTCATCTTCGGCAAAGGGCATCCGGCCATCGCATTTTTGCTTTTGCTGGCGATAGCCGACGACGCGGTGGGGCTCATCATCATCGCCCTTTTCTACGGCGATCCCCTTGCCCCCGTGCAGCCGGTTTGGCTTTTGCTTTGCGGCGCGGCGCTTGCCGTCTGCTTTTTGCTGCGCCGTTTCAAGGTGGCGAACTACTGGCCCTATCTCATTCTCGGCGGCACGCTGAGCTGGTTCGGCCTGCATCTTGCCCATCTGCACCCGGCGCTGGCGCTGACCTTGGTGGTGCCGTTTCTGCCCCATCCCCCCATGGAAAAGCGCCACATGTTCGACATCGATCCCGAGGACCTCACCCCGCTTTCCCGGTTCGAGCACGACTGGAAGCTTTTCGTCGACCTGGGGCTCTTCGTCTTCGGTCTGGTGAACGCTGGCGTGACCTTCGGAGCGGTCGGTACCGCCACCTGGCTTGTGCTCGCCTCCCTGATCGCCGGCAAGATGGTCGGCATCACCGGCTTCGGTCTTTTAGGTACTAAACTGGGCTTCCCGCTTCCCATAGGCGTCGGGGTGCGCGAACTCGTTGCGACCAGCCTCACCGCCGGCATCGGCTTCACCGTTGCCCTCTTCGTCGCCGGAGAGGCCTTCGCTGATCAAGAGCTGGCCTCATCTGCGAAGATGGGGGCGATGCTGAGTCTCTGCGCCTTTCTCCCCGCGGCCCTCGTGGCCAAGGCCGGACGCGGCAGGCGCTCATCCTGACAACGCCGTTCATGGAGGAAACCATGTACATAGTCATTCTCGCCGGTGGATCCGGGACCAGGTTCTGGCCCCTGTCCCGCAAGAGCACGCCGAAGCAGCTCATGTCGGTTTTCGGCGGCAAGTCCATGTTGCAGAGGACCGTGGAGCGGGTCCTGCCGCTTGATCCGAAGCGGATACTGGTGGTCACCAATGCCCTGCAGGCGGCGGAGACCAGGAACCAGTTGACGTACATAAAAGACGTCCCGGTCGACGTGATCGAGGAGCCGGTAGGCCGCAACACGGCGCCTGCCATCGGCCTTGCCGCCTCGATCATCGCCCGCTTCGATCCCGACGGGATCATGGCGGTGCTGCCGGCCGATCACTACATCGTTGACGAGGAGACCTTCCGGGCCACGCTTATTACCGCACGTTCCGTCGCGGTGAGCGGCGCCCTGGTGACGCTCGGGATCACGCCGACGCGCCCCGAGACCGGCTACGGCTACATCCAGGCCGCCGTCGCGGGAGGTTCCGGTGCCGCTGCCGTCGAGCGCTTCGTGGAGAAGCCCAATCTCGAGCGGGCCATGGAGTTTCTGGCGAGCGGGCGTTTCTACTGGAACAGCGGCATGTTCGTCTGGGGTGCCTGTGCCATTTTGGACGAGATCGGGCGGCACATGCCGGAGCTCGCTCAGGCGCTGGCACGGCTCACCTTCGAGTCCCACGTATGGGAGATCGCGGATCTCAAACCCCAGATTGGCGAGATCTACGGCGCCATCAAGGGTGAGTCCATCGATTTCGGGGTCATGGAGAAGGCGAAGGACGTGCAGGTGATACCGGCGTCGTTCGGCTGGAGTGATGTCGGATCCTGGAGTGCGCTCCCTGAGGTGATGGACGCCGATACCGCGGGGCACGTGGTGATCAACGCGAGCGGAGCGGTATCGGTGGGGGCCAGGGATTGTCTCGCCTATGGCGGCGGCAAGGTGGTGGCGCTCGTCGGGGTAAGCGATCTGATCGTGGTCGATACCCCGGATGCGCTTCTTGTCTGCGCGAAGGATGCCGCCCAGGACGTGAAGAAGGTGGTTGAGGAACTCGAGCGGCAGGGGAAGGTGGAACTGCTTTAGAACGTTCAACGTTCGGCGTTCAACGTTCAAGAGAGTTCCTCCTCTAATTCCAGCATCATCATGCTTCCTGAGTGTTACGACGCGACAAGATGCCGTACCGTTGCAGGCCGATGACACGGAACCGTTGTCGAACGTTGAACGCTGAACGCTGAACGCTGAACGGGTTTATGAGGTTTTTATGGGCTGGACCGGAAAGTTGCTGCACGTTGATCTTACCCGCGGTACCTGCGAGCGCAGGGAGATCCCCACTGAAATCCTTCACGCCTACCTCGGGGGACGGGGCTTGGGCGTCCGCCTCATGCGCGACTTCTTCCGCCTCGATCCTTTCGACCCGGATATGCCGATCATCTTCGCGGTCGGCCCTCTTTGCGGCACCAACTCCCCCACCGCTGCCCGCCTTGCCTGCGTCTCCCGCTCACCGCTCACCGGCACGATTTACGACTGCTCGGCCGGAGGTCGCTTCGCCTGGCGCTTAAAGGCCGCCGGCCTCGATGCTATCTTCATCACCGGTCAAAGCGCCCAACCCGCAGTTCTCGCCATCGACGGCGCACGCGCCGAACTCCTCCCCGCCGGGTCCCTTTGGGGAAAAGGGGTGAAGGAGACCGTGGCCTCTCTGAAAGAGCGCGGCTCGGTAACCGCCATCGGCCCCGCCGGCGAAAACGGTGTCCTCTACGCCAACATCATGATGGGGGAGGGGAACTCGATCGGCCGCGGCGGGCTCGGCGCCGTCATGGGGGGCAAAAGACTCAAAGCGATCACGGTGCAGGGAGAGGGGACGACGCCGGTTGCGGACCGGGAACGCTTCGACGCCGCCCGCGCCGATGTCATGCGCCTCTTCCGCGCCTCCCCAGTCATCTTCGGCGAACTAGGCATCTCCGAGTACGGCACGCCCGCACTGGTCGACCTGATGGCACAGCGTCGCATGGCCCCCACCGAGAACTTCCGCGCCACCTTTTTCGCCGACTCTGGAAACTATTCCGGCCCGGCGATAAAGAGGGAGTGCGGCGCCAAGAAAGAAGGGTGCTACGGCTGCCCGATCCAGTGCAAGAAGGCGAGCGCGCAAGGGGAGGCGCTCCCCGAGTACGAGACGGTGAACCACTTCGGCGCCCTGAACGGCATCTCGGACCTGCACGCCATCGTGAGGGCGAACTCGCTTTGCAACGAACTCGGCATGGACACCATCTCTGCGGCGGCAACGCTTTCCGCTTTCGGCGAGGCGCGGGGACGCTTCCCGGACGCATCGGAGGTAGCGAGTCTTCTCGCCGACATCGCCCACCGCAGTGGGGACGGAGAGCTCCTGAGCCTCGGTTCGCGCCGCCTTGCCGAGCATCTCGGGCACTCCGAGGTCTCCATGTCGGTTAAATCTCTTGAGCTTCCCGCCTACGACCCGCGCGGCGCCTACGGCATGGCGCTCGCTTATGTGACCTCGAACCGCGGCGGCTGTCACCTGCGCGCCTACCCCATCTCGCACGAGATCCTGAGAAAGCCGGTCCCCACCGATCGCTTCTCCTTCTCGGGCAAGGCTCGCATCATCAAGATCGCAGAGGACGTGAACGCAGCGGTCGACTCCCTCGTCGCCTGCAAGTTCGCCTTCTTCGGCGCGACGCTGGAGGAGTACGGGGAGCTGTTGACCGCGGTGACCGGCGTGGAGTACGGCCCGGAAGCGCTCAAGGCAATCGGAGAGCGCATCTACCTGACCGAGCGGTTCTACAACTGCGAGAACGGTTTTTCCCGCAAGGACGACACCCTGCCGGAGCGCTTCTTCACCGAGCCGGGGAGCGGCGGCGAAGGGATCGACGTCCCCCCCGTGGACCGGGAGCGCTTCTCGGAGGAGCTGCAGAAGTACTACCGGATCCGCGGTCTCGACGAGAACGGCGGCTTCGGCGGCCGCAACATCCTGGAGGAGCTGCCCTAACCCGGGAGCGAAGTGAGACATGCGAGACCAGATCGATAAATACACGGAAAAACTCCTAGCCGACCGTTCCGCCTGCCCCGACGGCATCGCCTTCGCCGCGCAGGACGACGTCCTCATCACGGCAGGCGCGCAGGGGCTCGCCGAACTTGCGGGCAACACGCTCTCGCGCCTGAACTCCCTGGCGCTCGTCGCCGCGCGTCCCTCGCTCCCCTTTGCCGACTTCCTCATCGCACGCGCTGATGAACAGGAGGAGTGCATCGTGCCGCAGGACACCGAGACGCGGACCTTCCTGCACGACATCCCCTTCCTGCGTCAAAAGGACCTTTCCGGCGACCCCTCCCCCGTCCTTGCCAAGCTGCTCGGCAACCGGAAAGGGGTGATCGTGGAAGGGGTGGGGATCGTGGCCGTCGGCGCCATCACCGTGGAGCAGGCCTTCATCAACTACTCCTCGGTGTTCCATTCCACCTTCGTCAAATACCTGCAGGACGTGCTGGCCGACGGCTTTAAGCTGCCGGGCGAGCGGGAGGCGTTCGAGGAATTCCGCAGCCATTGGTTGAGGCCGCTCTCGGCGACAGGACTTGATTTCGTCCCGTCATTGCCTGGGGATAAAGAAGCGATTCTTGCCGAGATCGAGCGGGTGGGGCGCTACACCGTGGAACGCGGCCTCGTCGACTCCTTCTTCGGCAACATCTCGGCCGTCGCGGGAGAGCTCATCTACATATCGCAGACCGCCGCGAGCCTCGACGAGCTGAAAGGGTGCATCGATCCGGTTCCCGCCGACAACTCCTCGACCACTGGGATCACCGCTTCCAGCGAACTTCTGGCGCACCGTAAGATCTACGAACAGACCGGTTCGCGGGTGATCCTGCACGGCCACCCGAAATTCGCCGTGGTGATGAGCATGCTGTGCGACCGGAAGAAGGAGTGCAGCATCAAGGACTGCTGGAAGGACTGCCCGCACGTGCGCGACCTGGGCGGAACGCCGGTCGTCGCCGGTGAGATCGGCGCCGGGGGGCTGGCAAAGCGCGTTCCTCCGGTGATCGGAGCGAGCGGGTCCGCCATCGTCTACGGGCACGGCGTCTTCACGCTCGGGCGCGAAGGGTTTGGCGAGGCCTTCGCCTCCATGGTCGACGTGGAGAACTTCTGCCGGGAGGAATACTTCCGGCGGGTGGAAGAAGAAATGCTTTAACGCAAAGACGCAAAGACGCGGAGACGCTAAGAAAGGCTTCAAACCTGTTCTCGTGCATCAGCGTGTGACGCAACAAGTCCGGAACGCTCAGCGTCCTCCGGATTATGCCTTTCACCCTGATTTCAGGTTTTCTTCGCGTCTTTGCGGCTCCGCGTCTTTGCGTTGAGTCTTGATGCTTTTGATTTTTTGGAGGGATTTTGTCTGAAAAGAAGAACATAGCCCGCGCCGCCGGCGTTTTGGGCGCCGCCACCATGCTGTCTCGCATCATGGGGATGGTTCGCGACATGGTGGTCTCCCGCCTGTTCGGCGCAGGCCTCTACACGGACGCCTTCTTCGCCGCGTTCCAGATCCCCAACATGCTGCGCCGCTTCTTCGCCGAAGGTGCGCTCACCTCGGCCTTCGTCCCCACCTTCTCCGAGTGGCATACCACGAAAGGTGAGGAAGAGACCCGGGCGCTCGCGAATGTCTGCTTCACCGCGCTCACCATCGTGATGGCGGCCGTCACCGTCCTCGGCATCATCTTCTCGCCGCAGCTCGTGCACCTGATGTTCCCCGGTTTCTCCGGCAACCCCGAGAAACTCTCGGTCACCATCCTGCTGAACCGCCTCATGTTCCCGTACATCTTCTTCGTGAGTCTGGTTGCGCTCTGCATGGGGATCCTGAACACGCTGCGTCACTTCTTCACCCCGGCCATTTCCACGGTGTTCCTGAACATCTCGATGATCCTCTCGGCCCTGCTGCTGCACGACCGCTTCCGGGTCCCCATCGTGGCGCTTGCCGTCGGCGTCCTCATCGGCGGAGTTTTGCAACTTACGCTGCAACTGCCCGTGCTCTACCGGATGGGGTTCCCGATCCGCCCGAACTTCAACCTGAACCACCCCGCGTTGAAACGAATCACGCTCCTCATGGGACCGTCGGTGTTCGGCGTCGGCGTCTACTACCTCAACATCACCGTCGGCTCCATCCTCGCGTCGCTGCTCCCGGAAGGTAGCGTCTCCTACCTTTATTACGCCCAGCGGCTCTTCGAGTTCCCCCAGGGGATCTTCACGGTGTCTGTGGCCCAGGCGGTGCTTCCCTCGATGAGCCGGCAGGCGGCGGTGGGGGATATGGACGCCCTCAAGGAGTCGCTCAATTACGGGGTGAGGCTTACCCTCTTCATCACCATCCCGGCCATGGTCGGGCTCATGTTCTGTGCCACCCCCATCTTCTCGCTCCTCTTCATGGGCGGGGCCTTCGACTACGCCAAGGCGCAGAAGTGCGGCGTCGCCCTGCTGTACTACTCGATCGGCCTTACCTTCGTCGCGCTCGTGCGCGTGCTGGTCCCGGCCTTCTACGCTCTGAAGGATACGAAAACACCGGTTACCTCCGCCTTTATCGCCTTCCTGCTCAACTTCCTCTTCAGCCTCCTGCTGATGGGGCCTATGCTGCACGGGGGACTTGCGCTCGCCTCTTCTCTCTCGGCACTAGGCAACATGCTGCTGCTCCTGTGGTTCTTGAGGAAAAAGATCGGGCGCTTCGGGGGGAGGGCGATCACCGTGTCCGCCCTGAAAGGGATCGCCGCTTCGGTGCCGATGGCCGTTGCGGTGTACTGGATCATGGGGCTAATCGACTGGTCCACGACCGGCAGGCGCCTCTTAAAGGGGGGCGTGCTCGGGGGAGGGGTGCTGGCGGGAATCGTGATCTTTCTTGCCGCTTCGCACCTCTTGCGTTGCGACGAGGCGCGGGACGTGGTCGCCCTGGTGAGGAAAAAGCTGCTTAGAAGATAGACCGGGGCCTGGCCGGAACCGAACGCGCAGGAACGTGCAGATTCCGCTGGAAAGAAAGGGGGACGAAATGGTATCGTCTCCCTTGTTCTTTGTGGCATGTCACGGATCTTGCGCGTTTTTTTATGGAGTCGAACTATGAAACAGGAAGCAGCAGCCACCGCCTGGAGCATTTACGAGAGCACCGCAAGTTTCGGCCTTGTCGCGGCAAGCAGGGAGGGGCTTTTGGCCCATCATCTTCCCTACGGCCTGAAGACTCGCGCCGATGCGCTTGAAGCCGCCTCCATGTCACATCCGCTGGCGAAAGAGGGGAGCGATCTGACCCGCGCAGCGGCCGTACTCCTTGAGCGCTACTTCCGCGGCGAGCAGATTGATTTCGACCTCCCACTGGACCTGACCTGCTTCACCCCTTTTCAGCAGGAGGTCTACCGGGTGGTCGCAGCGATACCGTACGGAACGGTGCAAAGCTACGGAGAGGTGGCCGGCGCCTGCGGAACACCGAGGGGGGCGCGGGCCATCGGCGGCGCCATGGCGAGGAACCGGCTGCCGATCATCATCCCCTGCCATCGAGTGGTCGGGGCGAGCGGAGTCATGACCGGATTCACCGCCCCGGGAGGGATCGACTCCAAGCGTGAGCTTCTCATGATGGAAGGGGTAAATGTCGCGGCGGGAGGGGGCGTGATTCGGTAGATTTCCTACACTTATGCACAGGATTTCCACTGTAGCTTTAAGCCTAATTAGGTGGACCTAATTTTGTTGGGGGTAATAATCCTCAAATGTATACAGAAATTTGTAAGTAGCTGTTTTTTCGTTTGAATATCAGCGTGGCCAATATTTATGCAGAACGCGGAAAGTGCTTAAAAGGCGTAGGTTTCTAAAATTGTCAACACCGTTATCCACACCTTTTCCACAAAATGTGTGGATAATTCTCTGGTCCTTCAAAAAGATTAACTAGATTCAACGTTTCTCCATTTTCTTGGCCTCTTCCCAGAGCCGGTCCATCTCCTCGAGGCTCGTGTCCTGCAGCCGTTCCCCCCTGCCGTGCAGGGTGTCCTCGATGTGGCTGAAACGCCGGGTGAAACGCTGGATGGTCTTTCTGAGGGCTTCCTCCGGGTCGATGGCGAGGAACCTCCCCAGGTTCACGATGGCGAAGAGGAGGTCGCCCAGCTCCGATTCCATCTCCTGCTGATCCCCGGCGGCCATCGCCTCCTGGAATTCGTGCAGTTCCTCCATTACCTTGGCGAAGACCTGGTCCGTGTGCTCCCAGTCGAAACCGACCCGCGCCGCCTTTTCCGTGATCTTCTGCGCCTTCATGAGCGCAGGGAGGTGCGGCGGGATGCCGGAAAGGGCCGATTTCCGCTCGTCCCCCTTTTCCCCCTTCTTGATCTTCTCCCAGTTCTCCACCTGCGCCGCGCTGCTTTCGATCACCTGGTCACCGAAGACGTGGGGGTGGCGGCGCACCAGCTTCTCGTTGATGGCGTCGAGCACCTCGTCCATGGTGAAGGCGCCGCGCTCCTCGGCGACCGCAGCGTGGAAGACCGGCTGCAGGATCAGGTCCCCCAGTTCCTCCTTCAAAAGCGCGTCGTCCTTGGCGTCGATCGCCTCGATCACCTCGTAGGACTCCTCCAGGAGGTAGCGCTTCAGGGAATCGTGGGTCTGTTCGGCGTCCCAGGGGCATCCTCCCGGTGCGCGCAGCCTGCGCATGATGGTCATGAGTCGGTCGAAGCGGTCTTGAGTGGTTTCGGTGGACATGGATGGTTCTCCGGAAGGAATTATTCCCTCCCCCGGCGGGGGAGGGCAGGGGAGGGGGAGTCTGGAACTACTTGAGCCCGCTCAGGTAGTCGACCAGCGAATCGATCTGTTTCTTCGAGAAGGTGTCGTAGGGGGGCATGGTGGTGCCGGGATAAACCTTAGCCGGCTCCCGGATCACCCGTTCCAGAAAGCGGCGGTCGCGCGCGCTCCCCACGTGAGTGAGCACGGGGCCGACCGCTCCCCCCTTGTCTCCGACCATGTGGCAGTCCCGGCAGCGCTCGTTGAAGAGTTCCTCCCCGTAAAGTTCCAGCTGTGCCGGGGACTTCTTCTGCTGCGTAGCCTGCGTCTCCTCGTGCCTGGAACAGCCGGCGGCTAGCGCGGTCGCCATAACCGCTACGAGTAGGCACCTTTTCATGGCGGCCTCCTATTTACCTTTCATGTAGGCGGCGAGGAACTGCTGCTTGTACTCGACGAAGCGGTCCTCCTCGATCGCGGTCCGGATCTCGGACATCATGTTCAGGTAGAAGTGCACGTTGTGGATGCTCGCAAGGATCGCCGAGAGCACCTCGTTCGAGGTGAACAGGTGGTGCAGGTAGGCCCTGGTGAAGTTGCGGCAGGTGTAGCAGGTGCAGTTCGGTTCGACCGGGTAGAAGTCGCGCCGGTAGTTCTTGTTCGTGAGCCTGATGCGGCCGCGGTTGGTGAAGAGGGTGGCACTCCTCGCGTAGCGTGTCGGGATGACGCAGTCGAACATGTCCACGCCGCGTTCGACGCTCTCGAGGATGTCCTCGGGAAGGCCAACGCCCATGAGGTAGCGCGGCTTGTCCTCGGGAAGATGCGGCGCCGTGTAGCCGACCACCTGCTTCAAAAGTTCGAGCCCTTCGCCGACGGAAACCCCGCCAATGGCGTAGCCGGGGAAGTCCATCTTCACGAGCGCCTTGGCGCAGCGCTTTCTGAGGTCCTCGAAGACGCTTCCCTGCACGATGCCGAAGAGGTACTGGTTCTCGCGTTTGTGCGCGTCGCGGCACTGCTTCGCCCAGCGGATGGTCTTCTCGGTGGAGCGCTCCGCGTAAGCCTTGTCGCAGGGGTAGGGGATGCACTCGTCGAAGTTCATGATGATGTCGGCGCCGAGCGCCTCCTGGATGGCGACCGCCTTGGCCGGGTCGAGGAAGATCTCCTCGCCGGTGTCCTCGTGACGGAAGAAGACACCCTCCTCGGTAATCCGTTTCTTCGGCAGGGAGAAGACCTGGAAACCGCCGGAGTCGGTGAGGATCGGGCCGTCCCAGCACATGAACTTGTGCAGCCCTCCCGCCTTCTCCACCAGTGCCTCGCCCGGGTGCAGATGCAGATGGTAGGTGTTGGAGAGGATGATCTGCGCGCCGGTCTCTTTGACCTGGGCGGGCGTCATCGCCTTCATGGCGGCGTGGGTTGCCACCGGCATGAATATAGGAGTCTGGATCTCGCCATGTGCGGTTTTTACTACGCCCCGGCGCGCGGCGGACCTTTTGTCTTTCTTCAGTAGTTTGTAAATCATGAACCTTCCATTGCTTATTGTGTTTTACTGCGGACCGTTATCCTAATTAGCAGAGAGGGGTGTAAAAAGCAACAGCAACGCCGCGTAAGCGGAATTTCAAAACATGGTTAGTGTGATTTAGAGGTGGCTAACTTGCTTGAACCATTAATTGTATGCTGTATACAAAAAACTGTTGCATTTTCGTATAACGGCATTTAATATGCGCGTCTATCAACCCGCCGATTTTTGTGCTATAGATACCATCCGCAGATGCTCATGTGAATTTAATAAAAGGAGAAAAGCTATGCAGACACTGATCCCGTGGCGAGGTCCTCCATCCCCTGAAGCGGAAGCCGCGAGTCCGCCCCGTCATCGGGTCTTCGGGACTTGTACTCCTCCGGTGTACGCAAGCATTTCCACCATCTGATTCAATAGATAAAAAGGCAAAGGGACAAAAAAACATGCGAATCTTAACTAGCTCTGTGGGAAGAAAGATCCTGATGTCCATCACGGGTCAGCTCCTGATCCTCTTCATCCTGATCCATCTGATCGGCAACTCCACCATCTTCTTCGGCCCCAACGGCATCAACGCCTATGCTGAGCACCTGCATAGCCTGCCGCCGCTCGTCTGGGCCTTCCGCCTCTTCATGGGCGCAGCCATCGCCGTTCACATCTGCTACGGCGTAATGCTGACCCTGGAGAACAAGGCTGCCAACCCCGGCGCCTACGCGGTGAAGAAAAACCTCAAGGCGAGCTTCGCCTCCGAGAACATGATCTGGACCGGTCTGCTCGTTCTGGCCTTCATCGTGTACCACCTGCTCCAATTCACCGTCCATGGCACCCCCGACGTCGTCATCGGCCTCGACTCCGCAAACCGTCCGGACGTATTCAGGATGGTCGTCACCAGCTTCGGCAACGGTCTCATCGCCCTGGCTTACGTCTTCGCCATGATCATGCTGTTCCTCCACCTTTCCCACGGCATCCCGAGCTTCCTGCAGACCATGGGTTGGAACAACGAGAAGACCATCCCGGCCTTCGGCACCGGCGGCAAGGTGATCTCTGCCGTTCTCATGCTCGCATACATCTCGATTCCTGCCGTCATCCTGGCTGGCTTATTGAAACTTTAGGGGGTTCAAGTGATACTCGACGGAAAATGTCCGAAAGGACCGATTCAGACCTCGTGGGACAGGCACCGCTTCGACCTGAAGCTGGTTAACCCCGCAAACAAGCGTAAGTACAAAGTTCTCGTTGTAGGCACCGGCCTGGCCGGTGGCGCAGCCGCGGCTACCCTGGGTGAGCTCGGCTACAACGTCGAGGCCTTCTGCTACCAGGATAGCGCGCGCCGCGCCCACTCCATCGCAGCACAGGGCGGCATCAACGCCGCGAAAAACTACCCGAACGACGGCGACAGCATCTACCGTCTTTTCTACGACACCATCAAGGGTGGCGACTTCCGCGCCCGTGAGGCTGACGTCTGGCGTCTGGCCCAGGTGTCCAACAACATCATCGACCAGTGTGTCGCCCAGGGCGTTCCGTTTGCCCGCGACTACGCAGGCTACCTGGACAACCGCTCCTTCGGCGGCGCCCAGGTCTCCCGTACCTTCTACGCCCGTGGCCAAACGGGTCAGCAGCTCCTTCTGGGCGCCTACTCGGCTCTTTCCCGCCAGGTGAAGGCCGGCACCGTGAAGCTCTTCGCCCGCACCGAGATGCTCGACCTGGTCGTGGTTGACGGCGAGGCCAAAGGCATCACGATCCGCGACCTCATCACCGGCGAGATCCGTACCCACGTGGGTGACGCCGTGGTGCTCTGCACCGGCGGTTACGTCAACGTGTTCTACCTCTCCACCAACGCGATGGGCTGCTCGGTCACCGCGAACTGGCGTGCCCACAAAAAGGGCGCCTTCTTCGCCAACCCCTGCTACACCCAGATCCACCCGACCTGCATCCCGCAGCACGGTGAGCACCAGTCCAAACTGACCCTCATGTCCGAGTCGCTCAGAAACGACGGCCGCTGCTGGGCTCCGAAGAAGAAGGGGGACAACCGTCACCCCAACGACATCCCGGAAGATGAGCGCGACTACTACCTGGAGAGGAAATACCCCTCCTTCGGTAACCTCGCTCCCCGCGACATCGCCTCGCGCGCTGCTAAAGAGCAGTGTGACGACGGGCGCGGCGTCGGCCCCGGCGGCCGCGGCGTGAACCTCGACTTCTCCGACGCGATCAAGCGCGTGGGCGAGCACACCATCCGCGAGCGCTACGGCAACCTCTTCGAGATGTACGAGAAGATCACCGACGAGAACGCGTACAAGCAGCCGATGCGCATGTACCCGGCACCGCACTACTCCATGGGCGGCCTCTGGGTCGACTACAACTGCGAGAGCAACGTACCGGGCCTCTTCGTCCTGGGTGAGGCGAACTTCTCGGTCCACGGCGCGAACCGCCTGGGCGCTTCCGCGCTCATGCAGGGCCTGGCCGACGGCTACTTCGTCATCCCCTACACCATCGCGAACTATCTGGCGAAGACCAAGCCGGGTGCCGTGAAGGCGGACCACCCCGAGTGCAAGAAGTCGGTTGAGGACGTTAAGTCCTACAACAACCGCCTGCTCAACATCAACGGCAAGAAGACCGTCTCCGAGTTCCACCGCGAGCTGGGCAAGATCATGTGGGAGAACGTCGGCATGGCGAGGAGCGAAGAGACCCTCAAAGACGCCATCAAGCGCATCCCGGCCCTGCGCGAGGAGTTCTGGAAGAACGTCAAGGTCACCGGCAAGGGCGAAGAACTGAACCAGCAGCTGGAGAACGCCGGCCGCGTGGCAGACTTCCTCGAGTTCGGCGAGCTGATGGCGAAGGACGCCCTGCACAGGAACGAGTCCTGCGGCGGTCACTTCCGCGTCGAGCACCAGATGCCCGACGGCGAGGCGAAGCGTGACGACGAGAACTACTGCTACGTTGGAGCCTGGGAGTTCAAAGGTGTCGACAAGGAGCCCGAACTGCACAAGGAGCCGTTGACGTTCGAGAACGTTCATCTGGCGGTAAGGAGTTATAAATAATGAACCTCACACTACACGTATGGCGCCAAAGTGGCCCCAATCAGCCGGGTAAGCTCGAGCAGTACGATGCCAAAAACGTAAGTCCGGATCAGTCCTTTCTCGAGATGCTCGACGAAGTGAACGAGCAGCTGATCAAGGAAGGTAAGGATCCGATCGTATTCGACCACGACTGCCGCGAAGGTATCTGCGGTATGTGCTCCCAGGTCATCAACGGCGTGCCGCACGGCGGTCAGGAGCGCACCACCGTCTGCCAGCTGCACATGAGGAACTTCAGCGACGGCGACACCATCTACATCGAGCCGTGGCGCGCTCTCGCCTTCCCGATCATCAGGGACCTGATCGTCGATAGGAGCGGCCTCGAGAAGATCATGCAGGCCGGTGGCTACACCTCCTGCCATACCGGCGGTGTTGCCGACGGTAACGCCATCCTCGTGCCCAAAGTGGATGCCGACTACGCCATGGACGCCGCCGAGTGCATCGGCTGCGGCGCTTGCGTCGCCGCCTGCCCGAACGGCTCGGCGATGCTCTACACCTCCGCCAAGGTGGCGCAGCTTGCCGCCCTGCCGCAGGGCAAGGCTGAGGCTGCACAGCGCGTCTGTGCCATGACCGACGCGATGCAGGAAGCAGGTTTCGGCAACTGCTCGAACCACTACGAGTGCCAGGCCGCCTGCCCGAAAGGGATCAACGTCAAGTTCATCGCAAGGCTGAACCGCGAGTACCAGAAGGCGTTGTTCAAGTAACAAGCAGCATACGCAGCAAACAAGGGGCGGAGGGGAAACCTTCCGCCCTTTTTATGTTCGTGGTCACGGTGAGCTTGCACGGCCCGGTCATGGCAAGGCCCTTACCCGCCTCTTTGAGCACTTTCATCCAAAACCTGTGTCTTTCCACCGAGACAACTGGACTACTGGTGGGGATAGGGTGCGGCAACGGTCTCATTGTGCTTGATTCCTGCGCCGCTTTGTCTTAATTATCCCTGGTAAGCAAAGACCGGGAGCCGCAATGGACCAGCATCTGACCTACATTTTCGCCGCCAACATCTTTCTCACCTTCATCGACGCCACCGTCGGCTACTATGCCGCACCGGCGGTCGCCCTGCTTGTCGGAACCGACGAGGAGGAGGTCGGGCGTACCGTCCTCAGTGTCCGGCGGCTTCTGTCCTGGGTCGTCACCCTGTACATGTTCTTCAACTGCCTCGCCTATTTCGACAACAAGGAATGGCTTTTGTATTTCACCACTGCAGTCCTTGCCGTGGATATCACGGCCCAACTTCTTCTTTTCCGCAAGGTGATCGGGCGCAGAGGGCGCTGAAACCGGAGGAGAAGCAAGAGGATAAGTAACTGTTGCTGTGCCTTTCTCTATGATGGTTGTTATTGCTTAATTTAACTCTTTATCAATTTGAGTTAATGTGTTAACTTTGCGGTTCGTTTGCGACATCAGCGGACGCCCGAGGCTAATATGAGCTGTAGAGCATCTTCCATCGCAAGATTGAAGGCCTGCATATGGCGTGATGGGGCAGCCAGTATGGAACTGGTTCTCTTCGGAGTACTGTGCCTGATGGCCGCCGTTGTCTCCCTTTTTGTCATAATGCCGGCTAACTACCTGCAGTCTCTCCCTCTCTCCATAAATGTGCTGCTTGCCTTTTTCGCCGTCCTTGCTCTGATTCTCTTCCGTAAATCCTGCCGGGGGCGGTGCCACCCTAAGGTGCTGTTCTATCTGCTGCTTGCCCTGCTCAACTTGGTCTGGTTTCCCAATGGAGCATCCCACGGAAGCATTCCGTTCTTCTTTTTCTGCATCGTCATGTACGTCCCCATCTTCTTCCGTGGCAGGGAACGCTGGGTATTGGTCGCCATCGCCATTACGGACATCATCGCGCTGCTCGTGCTGGAACTACGTTTCCCGGGGTGGGTGGTGCCTTTCCGATCGGACGCTGATCGGATCGCGGACCACGTGGTAGGGCTGGTGGTGACGGCCGGTGCCTGTACCACCATGCTTTGGGCCCTGCTCAGAAGGTACGATCAGGAACAAGAGCGCCTCGTGTCGGTGAACGACGAACTGCAGCGGACCCTGCTGGAGAGTGCGCTCGTGGAGAGCGCGCTGCAGCAAAACCGTGAAGTACTGAACGCCGTGATCGAGGGAACCACCGATGCGGTTTTCGTGAAGGATGTGAACGGCCGCTACCTCCTCTTTAACAAGGCGTCCACTCATATGACCGGAAAGTCGCTGACTGAGATACAGGGCAAAGACGACACGGAACTGTTCCCACCCGAAGTGGCGCAGCGGGTCATGGAGGAGGATCAAAGAGTACTGTGCAACAACGTGATCCGCGTCGTAGAACACATGCTGACGCTGCCCAACGGCGAGCGCGTTATGGTCGAGGCAACCAAAGGACCGCTACACGACAAGGAAGGAAACGTGGTCGGGGTCTTCGGGATCAGTCGCGACATCACCCAGACCCGCAGGATGGCCGAGGAACTGAGGCTGCTGAACGAGGAGTTGGAGCGGCGTGTCATCGAGCGCACCGCCCGGCTCGAGGCTGCCATGAAGGAGCAGGAAACCTTCAGCTATTCCGTATCGCACGACCTGCGCGGGCCGCTGCGCCACATCAACAGCTACACCTCCATCGTGCTTGAGGAGTACGGCTCCCACCTCCCTCCCGATGGGAAGCAGTACCTGGAGCGGGTCTGCGCCTCGACCCGCAGGATGGGAACCCTGATCGACGACCTGCTGGAACTCTCCCGCATCGGGCGCTCGGAAATAAACAAGGTGCCGGTTAACTTAAGCGAGGTCGCCCACTCCGTAGGGAGCAAGCTTCAGGATGCCGAGCCGCAGCGCCGGGTGGAGATACTGATCGAGCCGGACCTGGAGGTGCACGGTGACCGGGGGCTTTTGGAGCAGATGCTGGAAAATCTCGTCGCCAATGCCTGGAAATACTCAAGCGTGCGGGAGTTGGCCCGGATCGAGGTGGGGCGCAGCGGGGGGGGGATGAAGGATACCTTCTTCGTGCGCGACAACGGCGTTGGGTTCGACATGGCCTACCAGAACAAGCTTTTCGGAGCATTTCAGCGGTTGCATGGTTCCGAATTTGAAGGGACGGGAATCGGGCTCGCCACGGTGAAGCGGATCGTCGAGCGGCACGGTGGCAGTGTGTGGGCCCACGGGGTGGTCGACGAGGGCGCAACCGTCTATTTCTGCCTCCCCTGATCGTGTCGCGGGAGGGGTCATGCTCAGATTGCTCAAACTCCTTCTGGTCTGCCTGGTGGCGCTTGTGCTGAGCGCCATGGCCTGGCAGCGGCAGCTTCTCTACTTCCCCACCCATCATGACCGGAACAACGGTCTCATCCCGTGGCGCGATAAGGGCGAGCTCCTCGGGTTTTATCGTCCGGCCGCGACCCCGGGCAACGTCTGGCTCATGACCCACGGCAACGGTGGCCAGGCAAGCGACCGAGCTTACGCCATCCCCTCCTTTTCCCGCACGGATGCGGTCTACATCCTGGAGTATCCGGGGTACGGCCTGCGTCAGGGCACCCCTTCCAAAGAGAGCATCAACGAGGCGGCCAAAGAGGCCTACCTGCTTTTGCGGCAGCAGTATCCCGATAGACCGGTCTGCGTGGTGGGAGAATCCCTCGGCAGCGGCCCGGCTTCCTTTCTCGCCACGGCGACGCCGCCACCCGATAAAATCGTCCTCATTGCGCCTTTTGACAAGCTGCACAGGGTAGGGCAGTACCACTACCGGTTTCTCCCGGTACGCCTGCTTCTGGCGGACGACTGGGACAACGTGAAGTCGCTCCAGGGATACCAGGGAAAGGTGGAGATCTTCGGCGCGAAGAACGACGAGGTCATCCCGGCGCGGTTCGCAAGGACCCTGGCTAAGAGCAGGCCGGGAACGGTTTTTCAAGAGATACCCGGGGGGCATAACGACTGGGCGACACCTGGGCGGGTCAGCATCAGGAATCCCTGACGGGCAAGGGAAAGGAAGATCGTCTCGGTAGGGGCGTTTGTGTGAAAAAGAAAGGGCGCAGCCGATGCCGGCCGCGCCCTCGTCGCGTTATGCGATCCTGGAGAACTTTTCCTTAGGCACCAGGCAGATGGCGCACTTGTCTGGCGCCTCGTCGTACACCGTGTTGCCGCAGACTTCGCAGACATAGATCGGGCGGTCCGCCAGATCGACACCGTTTTGCACGGCGCCCAGCGCCTGCTGGTACAGGTCGTGGTGTATCTCCTCTACGGCGAGGGCGAACTTGAAGGAGTTCTCCGCCGCGCGATCTCCTTCTTTTCTTGCCTGCTCGAGAAACGGCGGGTACATCTGCTGGAACTCGAAACCTTCCCCTTCGATGGCTTCCTTGAGATTTTCCACCGTCCCCTTGATCCCACCCATCGCCCGCAGGTGCGCGTGGGCATGCACCGTCTCGGCATGTGCCGCGGCACGGAACAGTTTCGCTACCTGCGGCAGCCCCTCCGCCTCGGCTTTCGCAGCAAAGGCAAGGTATTTACGGTTTGCCTGACTCTCCCCGGCGAACGCCTCGGCAAGATTCTCCTTAGTCGACATCTCTTCCTCCCTGTTATGAAAATGTGCTGTTTGAATATAGACAGAGATCTTCCACAGTCAAGGAACGGAAACATTATATTTATCTGATATGTATACGGTTTTTGACAGGATGGGGGCTGGTGGAGGTTCTTGACATTGGTCGCATCCAATGTAATCTGCGAAAGGCTGTATAAGGGGGCGCTTTGACGGCGGCATGAGAGAGGCTCCGCATGGCGAGAGAGATCAACAACCTTCAGGATATGCTGGACCGCATCAACCAGTCGGCCGACGACGAGGGACGCGTCTCCTTGGGGCAGATAGTGGAGTCGGTGGGGGATCGATCCTTCGGACCTTTGCTGCTCATGGTGGGGGTAATCGCAGCCTCCCCGATCAGCGGCATGCCGGGCGTGCCTACCACGATGGGGATCTTCATCTTGCTGATCGCAGGGCAGCTCTTTTTTCGCAGGGAACACTTCTGGCTACCGAAATGGGTTCTGCGGCGCTCGCTGGCCAAGGAGAAGGTGCACACGGCGGTGCAGTGGTTGCGTCCCTCAGCCCGTTTCATCGACCGCTGGCTGAGGCCGCGCATGTCCGCGCTGATCCAGGGTGGGAGCACCTACCTCATCTCGTTTGTCTGTGCAGTCATAGCCGTCGTCATGCCGATGATGGAGTTGGTCCCTTTCTCCGCCCACGGCGCCGGGCTGGCCCTCACAGCTTTCGGCCTGGCGCTCATTTCTCGCGATGGTCTGCTGGCCCTCATCGCCTTTGCCGTGACCGCCGTGAGTTTCGGCGTGGTTATCTACCAGTTCAACTGACGCCGCCCGGAAGGTACTCCTTGCGCACGGGTGAGAACACCTCGATCGCCACCGAGTCTTCGAGGATCTCGGCGCGATGCTCGGCCCCTCCCGCAATGCACCAGCTATCCCCCGGCTGCACCTCGTGCGGAACACCGGCTATGGTCAGTCTGATCTGTCCGCTCACGAGGTATCCCGTCTGCTCGTGCGGGTGGCTGTGCATCGGCAGCAGGGCTCCCCTTCCAAGCAGGAACTCGACCATCAGCGTCTTTTCGCCGTGCACCAGCGTCTTCTGCATGATCCCCGGCAGGACTTCTTGATAACCTTCACCGCGCTTCTTTTCGAACATCCGTCTCTCCTTTTCAGATTGCACCTCCTCCCGGGCCCGGCGGGGGAGGGGAGCTACGCCCCTTGCAGCGCTCCGGTCTGTCGCAGCGCCTCGTAAAGCACGATCCCCGCCGAGGTGGAGAGGTTCAGGCTGCGCACCTTGCCGATGATCGGGATCCTGACCGCCGTATCCGGGTTGGCCGCGATGAGTTCTTCGGGAAGCCCTTTGGTCTCCTTGCCGAAGACGATGAAATCGCCCGGGAGGAAGGAAAACTCGACGTAGCTCTTGTCCGCCTTCTTGCTGGTATAGACGAAGCGCCCCTCGGGGAAGGAGGCCGTCAGGGCTTCCAGGTTGTCCCAGTAACGGATGTCCACCTCGCTCCAGTAGTCGAGCCCGGCTCGCTTCAGGTAGCGGTCGTCCGTGGAGAAGCCCAGTTTCCCCACCAGGTGCAGGATGGTTCCGGTTGCGCCGCAAAGCCTCGCTATGTTTCCCGTATTGGGTGGTATCTCGGGTTCGACCAGCACTATGTGAAACGGTTTCTGCAACGCCATCGGTCACCTCTATTAGGATTAATCAGCAGGGTAAAAAACAGGGCTCTGTCAGAGCGAAAAAACGTCCTCAGAGGAGCGTTTTTTACCATGGAAAATGAGCTCGAGAAACAGTGTTTATATGTAGCCCAAAGCCTAAAATAAGGCAAAGAGAAACGCTTAAAAGTGAGTAACGGCGGGGGGTTGTCTGTGGGTGTCGGTCTGTAAGCTTGCAATTTATCGACAAATAGTCTATTATGTCCCCCTTATACACCGACTGGAGGCAACCTTGGACACGCCTGACCACACTGGACACTTCGGCCGTTTCGGCGGCAGATACGTCTCCGAAACGCTCATGCCGGCCTTGCTCGAACTCGAGAAGGCGTACAACCATTTTCGCAACGAAAAGGGGTTTCAGGATGAGTTCGCCTACTACATGCGTCAGTATGTCGGGCGTCCGAATCCTCTCTACCTGGCCGAAAAGCTGACCGCGAAGATGGGCGGAGCGAAGATATATCTGAAGCGCGAAGACCTCAATCACACCGGCGCGCACAAGGTGAACAACACCATCGGCCAAGGCCTTCTCGCCAAGCGGATGGGGAAGAAGAAGGTGATCGCGGAGACAGGCGCCGGCCAGCACGGCGTGGCGACGGCGACCGTTGCGGCCCTTTTCGGCATGGAGTGCGAGGTCTTCATGGGTGAAGAGGACATCCGCCGCCAGTCGTTGAACGTGTTCCGCATGAAGCTTCTGGGCGCCAAGGTGACCCCGGTGAGCTCCGGCACCGCGACCCTCAAGGACGCCATGAACGAGGCGATGCGCCAGTGGGTGACCTACGTGGAGGATACCTTCTACATCATCGGCACCGTCGCGGGACCCCATCCCTATCCGGTCATGGTGCGCGACTTCCAGTCCATCATCGGCCGAGAGGCGCGCGAGCAGCACCTGGAGGCCGAAGGTCGGCTTCCCGACTACCTGATCGCCGCCGTGGGCGGGGGGAGTAACGCCATCGGGCTCTTCCACCCCTTCGTCAACGATGCAAGCGTGCAGATGATCGGCGTCGAGGCCGCGGGTTACGGCATCGAAAGCGGCAAGCATGCCGCTCCGCTCTCCGCCGGCAGCGTCGGCGTGCTGCACGGCAACAAGACGTACCTTTTGCAGGACCAGTACGGACAGATCGCCCACGCCCATTCCATTTCCGCCGGACTGGACTACCCGGGGGTCGGCCCTGAGCACTCTTACCTCAAGGAGATCGGCCGGGCGAGCTACGTCTCGGTCACCGATGATGAGGCACTGGAGGCGTTCCAGGTACTAACACGCGAGGAGGGGATCATCCCCGCCCTGGAGTCTTCCCACGCCGTGGCTCACGCACTGCGTCTGGCTCCGACACTTTCTACCAACGAGAGCATCGTCGTCTGTCTGTCGGGCAGGGGCGATAAGGACATCCATACCGTGGCTGATGTTATGGGGGTACAGCTTTAACATATTAAAATTTGAGGCTTTAGTGGGGGAGGGCCGCACTGGCGGGCCTCCCTTCTTATTTCAACTGATTGCAAAATATTAATGCGAGACTTGCAATGTAGTCGGAATTGATTACACTAGAACACCTCTGGTTGGCGATGAGCCAATGCGATTCTAGAGAAAGGAGATGATTGGCGCGGGCTTCACTACCGACATTTAGTATCACTACCTAAAGCCGGCAAAAGCCATATCACAAAATCGATCATGAAAAGAAAAATTGTAGTGCTGGTCGCGGTGCTTCTGATGACGGCATCGTGCGATCAGTCCCACCTGCAACAGGCGCAGGTTCCGGTGACTCCGTCGGTGTCTGAGTCGGACCGGGCGCTGTTGACCTGGGCCGAGGGGAGCGAGAAACAGGGAGATGAAAAGGCTCCCTCTGCTCCTACGACCGTGCAGATGGACCTCCCGAAACAGACCGAATTGGACGGGAGGAAGAAGCTGGTTCCCGCAATCTACGCCACCTTTGCCCGCAGGACGACCCCTGCAAGGGCCAAGTGGCTAGCGGAAATTTGCTATGAGAAGACGGAGGGAACCATTTTCACGCCGCTGGATTTGGCCGAGATAGCTCTGGCGGAAACCGGCGGGCACAAGCTCTCATCGAGAGCGGTATCATCCAAGGGTGCCCTTGGGGTGTGGCAGTTGATGCCGGAACGGGCCGAGAGCCACGGCTTCACGCCGCAGGACATGTGGGACGACGAGAAGTGCGCTGAGGCGGCCGTGAAGGAGCTTTACGAGAAGCTCGACATGGCCAGTGGGAACAAGGCACGTGCGAAAAGGCTCTACTGTGGAACGGGGCCGGCTGCCAGAGCCTATGACAAGATCCGCAAGCGCTTCCGCACGGAGATACTGCGGGAGATGCAAAGGGGCATGCTGATGCAGGTTGCCAGCAACCGATAGTCCTTTTGCTGTTTGAGCAGACGTTGTGCTATAGTGGGCGGGTTCCTTTCGGGACCCGCCCGCTTTGTTTTCACCAATCCCTTTTCCAGGAGTCAGTTTTGAAGAAACTTGCTTTGCTGCTGTTGCTGTTAGTCGTTCTTTCAGGGTGCAATACGCTGGTCAAGACGCCGGTAGTCATGATGCAGGACCTGAGTGTGGTTTCGGTTGATCCGGCCGGGGCCGGCATGGAGGTGTACCTGAGAGTGAAAAACCCGAACAACTTCGATCTGAAGCTCTACGGGTACAGTTATGACCTGAAGGTGATGGCGCTGCCGCTCGTGAAGGGGGGCGCACGCGAGGAGGTCAACTTCCCGGCCAACGAGGAAACGGACGTCCGCATCCCGATCCGCATAGCCTACGCCGACCTTCTGGAGATCCTGAAACGCAAGCCCGATCCGGACAAGATACCCTACCAACTGGCCGCCGGCCTCGACCTCGAGACCCCGCTCGGGCAGATGTCCGTCCCGGTGAAGCACACCGGCACCTACGCCATTCCGAAGCAGTACCGTCCGGCAGCCATCTTCGGCAAAATCGCCGACTTCTTCAGATTCTAGTATCTGATTAGCATCGCACGTGGGGCTACGGTCTTGCCCCTGCAGCCGGAGTTTTTATGAACGTTGTTGATATCACCGGGCTCTCCAAGAGCTTCGGTTCGCGGGTCCTTTTGGACGACGTGACCTTCGCCATCGGCGAGGACGAGCGGGTCGGGCTGATCGGCGCGAACGGCGCCGGCAAATCGACGCTCCTTACCATCCTCGCCGGACTGGAGGACCGCGACGGCGGCTCCATCGCCATGAAGCGCGGCGCCTCGGTAGGCTACCTGAGCCAGGAACCGGTTCTTGACGAGAAGGCCACCGTCGCCTCGGAGATAGAGAGCGGCCTCACCGCGATCCGTGCCGCCATGGCGAGCTTCAACGAGCTCTCGGAGAAGATGGCGGCGAATCCCCCCGACATGGATCGCCTCCTGGCGCGCCAGGGTGAACTCTCCGTCTGGATCGAGCATCATGGCGGCTGGAACACCGACCACCGCGTTCTCGAGATGATGACCCATTTGCAGCTACCCGACCCGCACCAGGTCATCGGCACCCTGTCCGGCGGCACCAAGCGCCGCGTTGCCCTGGCGAAACTTCTGCTGCAGGCCCCGGAACTTTTGCTTCTCGACGAGCCGACCAACCACCTGGACGCTGACACCACCCAGTGGCTGCAGGATCACCTGAAGGCCTACCCCGGCGCCGTAATGCTGATCACCCACGACCGGTACTTCCTCGACGAAGTGGTGACGCGCATGCTCGAGCTCGAGCGGGGGGGGATGATCTCCTATCCTGGCGGCTACACGAACTACCTGATCCAGAGGGAAGAGCGGCTCATGAACGAGGCGACACGCCGTTCGCGTCTTTTGAACCTTTTGCGTATCGAAACCGACTGGATCCGGCGCGGCCCCCCGGCGCGCTCCACGAAACAGAAGGCGCGTATCGACCGTTACCACGCCCTCGAGGATAGCCTCTCGGGACCGGCGCGCCGCGATCTGAAAATCGGCTTCAACACCGAGGAGGGGCTTGGTGGCACCATTCTGGAACTGGACGGGGTGAGCAAGGGGTTCGGCGCAAGAAAGCTCGTGAACCGGCTCTCCTTCGGCATGAAGCGTGGCGACCGGGTCGGGGTGATCGGCCCCAACGGCTGCGGCAAGACGACCCTGATCCGGATGATCATGGGGGAGGAAGAGCCGGACCAGGGAAAGGTCGTAGTCGGCAAGAAAACGCGCATCTCCTACTTCGACCAGCTGCGCGAGGTGCTCGACCCGAACCAGACCATCTACGACTTCTTCGGCGAGGGAGACTACGTCACCACGGCCAACGGCGAGAAGCGGCACAAGATCGGCTACCTCGAGGACTTCCTCTTTTCCCCAGAGGATAGAAGGCGCCCGGTCGGAAGCCTCTCCGGCGGTGAAAAGAGCCGCCTCATCCTGGCGCGGCTCATGCTGCAGGACTCGAACCTCCTGGTGCTCGACGAGCCGACCAACGACCTGGACATCCCGACCCTGCAGCTGCTCGATGCTTCCATCTCGTCCTTTCCCGGCTGTGTACTGATGGTCACGCACGACCGTTTCTTCCTGGACAAGGTGGCGACCGGAGTGCTTGCCTTCGAGGGGGAGGGGGAGGTGACCTTCTACGAGGGGAACTACGCGAACTACCGGGAGCGCCGGGAAGCGAATCGGCAGGCGGCCTCGGCGCTGCGCGTCGAGAAGAAGGAAGCCCAAGCGGTGAGGGTGGAGAAGCCGAAGAAGGGGCTCACCTATGCCGAGCGGATCGAGCTCGAGAAACTTGAGGTGAGCATCGCCACGCTGGAAAAGGAGTTCGCCGATGTGGAAGCGCTCCTCGGTGATCCTTCACGCTATGGCTCCGTTGAGGGGGGCATAGCCACCATCACCGCTGACTACGGCAGGCTCGAGGCGGAACTCGCCAAGGCTTTCGAGCGGTGGGAGGAGCTGGAAACGAAGAAAGGCAATTGACAACGGATGATTGACGATTGACAGCTGATACCTGCCCGGTCGATGACGCCGGGCTTGAAATGACAAAGGCTTCTGGAGATGTGATCTCTTCAGAAGCCTTAGTTTATTGATGCCTGGCGATCGTTCGGATGTGAGGTCAGCCGTTCTTGAAGATTTCCTTCGCGAGCCTCAGGCTCACCTTTCTCTTGGTGGCGATGGCGGTGCGGTTGATGGTCTCCAGCGCGTAGACCAGCGAGGGGATGTCGCGCCTCACCTTTAAAAGCATCTCGTCGATCACGTCGTCCGGCAGGGCCATCTGCCGGTCCTCGGCGAGCTTTTTCAGGATCATGCGTCTTGAATCGTCGTCGGAGACGTCCATGCGGGCGACGAGACCCCACAACAGGCGGCTGGTCAGGTGCCCGTCCAGGTTGGGAAGCTCCTTCGGCGGGGTGAGTCCGGAGATGACGATCTTTTTCCCGGCGCTATAGAAGGCGTTGAAGAGTTCCCAAAGCTCGACGCGAACCTCCTGGTTGTCGGGCAAAAGGTTCAAGTCGTCAAGGATGAGCGCATTGGCGCCGGCGAAGTGCTCGGCGAGCGGCGAGGGGCCTTCGTTGCGGAAGTCGCCGCGGTAGAGGGAAGCTGCGTCACGGAAGGAGAAGTATCTCCCGTCCAGGGCGACGGCAAGCGCGGTCAGAAGGTGGGTTTTCCCCGACCCCTCTGGACCGTAGACGTAGAGGAGGTTTTCCGCGTCGCTGCCCGAGGCGAGCCTTTGGGCGAACTGGTAGGCGGTCCTGTTGCCGCTGCAGACGACGAAGTTTTCAAATCCGAAGCGCGGGACGACGGGGAAATCGAAGATAAGCTGCATAGAACTCAATTCCCTCTAAAACAACTTGCCCTGCGGCGGCTCAGGTGCCACCCTGCCGAAGTGGCTGTAGGCGGCGGCGGTCGCGACGCGCCCCCTCGGGGTGCGGTTCAGGAATCCGTTCTGGATGAGAAACGGCTCGTACACGTCCTCGATGGTGTCGCTCTCCTCGCTGATGGCGGCCGAGATGGTGTCGAGCCCCACCGGCCCCCCGCCGAACTTGTCGATGATGGTCAGAAGGATGGCGCGGTCCATGTAGTCGAACCCCATGTCGTCGATCTCGAGAAGTGCCAGGGCCTGGTCCGCCACCTCGCGCGTGATCACGCCGTCGGCGCGCACCTGGGCGAAGTCGCGCACGCGGCGCAGAAGGCGGTTCGCGATCCTTGGGGTGCCCCGGCTCCTGCGTGCTAGCTCCATGGCGCCCTCCGGCGCGATCTCCATGCCGAAGATGCGCGCGGAACGGGTGATGATGAAGGCGAGTTCCTCGTGGGTGTAGAACTCCAGGCGTGAGATTACGCCGAAGCGGTCTCTAAGCGGTGAGGAGAGAAGCCCGGCACGTGTGGTGGCGCCCACCAGGGTGAACTTCGGGAGATCGAGCTTGATGGTGCGGGCGCTCGGCCCCTGCCCGATGATGATGTCGAGCTGGAAGTCTTCCATGGCGGGGTAGAGGATCTCCTCGACCACATGGGAGAGACGGTGGATCTCGTCGATGAAGAGGACGTCGTGCGGTTCCAGGTTGGTGAGGATGGCGGCGAGGTCTCCGGGGCGCTCGATCACCGGGCCCGAAGTTGACTTTATGTTCACCCCCATCTCGCAGGCGATGATGTTGGCGAGGGTGGTCTTGCCCAGTCCCGGCGGGCCGTAAAGAAGTACGTGGTCCAGCGCCTCGCCCCTGCCGCGCGCGGCGTCGATGAAGAGCCCGAGGTTCCCTTTCGCCTTTTCCTGCCCTACATAATCGGCCAGCGCACGGGGGCGCAGCGATGCCTCGAGGAGGTCTTCTTCGGTTCTCTCGGCGCTGATAAAGCGGGTGGTCATACCTCTCCTTCTTGCGGCTTTTGCCGCCTCTTAGCAGGGTGCCAAGGTATAACAGTTGGCGGTAAAGGTCAAGGGGGATGCCCGGTTACGTGGTGGAGGCAGAGCCGCCAAAACCGGTGGGGGAAGTTGCGCCTTTTCGTTTGGGGCTGGGGGCGTGACGCAGTTGGATTGGGAGGCAAGATTACACGGTTCGAACGGAATCACGCTATTCCACGTCAAAACTTCACTATTCCGGATGGGAATTGCACTGTTCCCGCTGGGAATTGCACTGTCCCGCATGGAAACTTCACTGTCCTGGACGGAAACTTCACTGTCCCGGACGGAAACTTCAATGTTCCGGCTGGAAACTTCAATGTTCCGGCTGGAAACTTCAATGTTCCGGCTGGAAACTTCAATGTTCCGGATGGAAACTCACTGTTCCGGACGGAAATTGCACTGTTCTGGATGGAAATTGCACTGTCCGGATGGGGATTGCACGGTTCTGGCCGGAATCTGACCTCTTTCCAGTCCGATGGCACTATTGGGAACGGATTAATTCCTCTCGTTGCCACGGATTCCGAACGAGACGCCTGCTATTTCATAAGGATTTTCAAGGCCTGCTTGAGGAGCGATTCGACGGTTACACCGTCTTCCGAGACTTTCAGCTCTGCGAGCGCCTTTTGAACGACGGATTCCTTGTAGCCGAGGTTGATCAGCGCGGAGAGAACGTCCTCGCGCACCTCCTGCTTCGCGGGAAGAGCGGCTCCCCCCGGCGCCGGATGTGCCATTCCGAGCTTCTTCATCTTTTCCTTTAGTTCCAGCACCAGGCGCTCCGCAGTTTTCTTTCCGATGCCGGGGATCGCCGAGAGCCGCGCGAGGTTGCCGTTCACCAGCGAGTCGGCAAGTTCGGCAGGCTCGCTGTTGGAGAGGATGCCGTTGGCGAGTTTGGGACCCACACCCGAGACCCCGATCAGGAGCTGGAAGAGTTCCTTCTCCTGGAGCGTGCGGAAGCCGTACAGGTTGATGGCGTCCTCCTTCACCGAGGTGTGGATCTGCAGCGTCGCAGCACCTCCCTCGGCGGGAAGGGCGTAGTAGGTGGAGAAGGGGATGAAGACGTGGTAGCCGACGCCGTTGACGTCCAGGATGACGTAATCGGGGGCCTTGTAGGCGATCTTGCCGGTCAGAAGGGCGATCATGGAAACCTCAATTGACAATTGGCAATGGACAATTGACAACGTGATGCTGCAGAGCGCGGCGTCTGCAGGTTGTTTTTTACCTCAGGCTTTTCAGCAGGGCGCCGATGCCGGCGGAGTGGGCGTGGCAGATGGCGACGGCCAGGGCGTCGGAGGCGTCTTCCTGGGCGATTTCCGGGAGGTTCAAAAGCGCCTTGATCATCTGCTGTACCTGCGCCTTTTCGGCACGCCCCGTTCCCACCACCGCCTGTTTCACCTGCATGGCGGTGTACTCGTGCACCGGGAGCCCCACGTTCACCGCGGCGACGATGGCCGCACCGCGTGCCTGACCGAGCTTCAGCGCGCTCATGGCGTTCTTCGCGAGAAAGACGTCTTCCACCGCCACCACTTCCGGCTGGTACTCGGCGATGATGGCGGAGAGCCCGGAGAAGATCTTCTCCAGCCGCTGCGGGAAGTCCTTCGCCTTGTCGGTGAAGATGGCACCGTTATCGATGTGTAGCAGGCGGTTGCCCTGCTTTGAGATGAGGCCGTAGCCGGTCTTGCGCGAGCCTGGGTCTATGCCGAGGATGATCATGGGAACCCGAAACGGACAGGATGCGGTCCGCTTGCCTTTGACGTTGAGAAAACAAAAACGCGGCGGGCGGAATTCTTCCGCGCCACCGCGCTCTTAGTACCACAAAACAACACGCCTTTGCTACATCATCTTTTCCATGTCTTCGGCGGAGATGTCGAAGTTGGCGTAGACGTTCTGGACGTCGTCGTTGTCCTCGAGACGGTCCATGAGCTTCAGCATGTTCTCTGCGTTCTTGCCGTCGAGCTTCACCATGGTCTGCGGGATCATGGTGATCTCTGCGGACTCCGCTTTGAAGCCGGCCGCTTCGAGTGCGGTCTTAACCTGGTGGAACGCGGTCGGGTCGGTCAGCACTTCGTACTGTTCTTCTTCATCCGTCACGTCGTCGGCGCCCGCCTCGATCGATGCCTCGAAGAGCTTGTCGAAGTCGGTGGCCTTGGAGAAGACCAGGAGCCCCTTCTTGTCGAAGAGCCAGGAGACGCAGCCGGCCTCACCCATGTTGCCGTTGCATTTGGAGAAGGTGCTGCGCACGTCGGAGACGGTGCGGTTGCGGTTGTCGGTCATGACCTCGACGAGCACCGCGGTGCCGCCCGGACCGTAACCTTCGTAGGTGGTCTCCTCGTAGTTGACCCCTTCCAGCCCCCCCGCACCCTTCTTGATGGCGCGCTCGACGTTGTCCTTAGGCATGTTCTCGGCCTTGGCCTTATCGATAGCAGTTCTCAGGCGCGGGTTCCCATCCGGGTCGCCACCGCCGAGTTTTGCGGCAACGGTGATTTCCTTGATCAGCTTGGTGAAAATTTTGCCGCGCTTGGCATCGGCGGCGCCTTTCTTGTGCTTGATGGTACTCCACTTATTATGGCCTGACATGGCTGCTTCCTTTCGATCGGTTGGTGATTGAAACGCCAGATACTATCATGCTCAAAATGCTGTTGTAAAGTGGGAAAATGACGGTTAAACTGTCTTGCCGAATTGATCTGGATAGGATTTCCATCCTGATAGGGAGAAAACATGAACAGGTACTGTCAGCCAATGAAAACTTTCCTGCCTATGCTTTTGCTGCTTTGCCTGGTTCTGACGGCCGGTTGTGCGAGGGTTGTCTTCACCGGCGATGGGCCACCCATCCTGTCGGAGGAAGAGGTGACGCGCCCCTACCAGAAGGTTGGGACCATAGAGGTGCACAGGACGCGGGACTTCACCGCCGAAGCCCTGACTCCGGCCGACTACAACTGGGCCTACGACGCCCTGCGTGCCGAGGCCGGCAAGATCGGAGCCGACGCCGTCATCAGCCCGGAGGTGAAGGTGGAGACGGAAACCTTCATCATCTTCCCGAGAAGCGAGATGACCGCGCGGGGAACCGCCATCAAATTCCGCTGATTTATTTCCTCCGCCTGAGAAAAATCCGTTGATTATCGGCGCCTGTTTTTGAGATAGTGTGTCGCCGTATACACTATCGCGGTCGGCGCGCCGGCTGCCATGAATTCAACACATACAGGAGGATGGCCAATGAAAGCGGTACTGATGGAAGGCTTTGGCGGGGTCGAGGTGCTCAAGGTAGGCGAGATGGAGAAACCGGCGCCCAAGGAAAACGAGGTGCTGGTGAAGGTCTACGCGACCTCCATCAACCGTCCCGACTTGGTGCAGCGCGAAGGGAAGTATCCTCCCCCGCCGGGCGATTCCGAGATCCTCGGCCTCGAGGTTGCCGGCGTGATCGAGGCGCTCGGCTCGGGCGTCACCGGCTGGAAGGTGGGTGACCGGGTGGTGTCGCTGGTAGGTGGCGGCGGCTACGCCGAGTACGCCGTGGCTTACGCGAACCACCTGATGGCGATTCCCGATACGGTCAGCTTCGAGGAAGCCGCCTGCATCTGCGAGTCCTACATCACCGCGTTTTTGAACGTCTTCATGATCGGCGGGCTGCAGGACGGCGAGACCGCGCTTTTGCACGGTGGCGGCGGCGGGGTGAACACCGCAGCGATCCAGCTCTGCAAGGCGCTCGCCCCCAACTCCAAGCTGATCGTCACCGCTTCCCCTGAGAAGATCGAACGCGTTAAGGAGCTCGGCGCGGACCTCGTGATCAACTTCCGCGAGAACCCGGATTTCACCGAGATCGTGAAGGAGTTCACCAGCAAGAAGGGGGTCGACGTGATCCTCGACCATGTCGGCGCCAAGTACCTCGGGCCCAACATGAACTCCCTGGGGTACAAGGGGAGGCTCGTCATCATCGGCGTCATCTCCGGCATCAAGGCGGAGCTGAACCTCGCCCTCATGATGGTGAAGCGCCAGCAGATCATCGGCAGCGTGCTCCGCTCCCGTCCCGTCTCCGAGAAGGGGGAGATCGCGACCGAGTTTGTGCGTCGCGCCATGCCGAAGTTCGCCGACCGCACCATCGTCCCGATCATCGAGAAGGTGTTCCCGATCGAAGAGGTGGTCGCCGCACACCGCATGATGGAAGAAGACAAACACTTCGGCAAGATCGTGCTGAAGGTAGCGCAATAGCGGAAACCTCCCCCTGACGGGGGGAGCTTGCAGGTGTCTGTAGGGGCGAATAATCATTCGCCCCTACAACTTTGGGCACCTCGACTGCTCCCTCTGTATGGATGGAGGTCCTACAAAAAAGGAGAGCAGTTTCAGGATGGAAGCTTATTCGGATTTTTTCTTCACCGTGTGGATCAGGTTCTTCTTCCTGCTGACTCCCTTCTTCGTCCTCTCCACCTTCCTTGCCATGACCCCCGAGCTCACCGCAAGGGAACGGCGCGCCACCGCGTTCCGGGTGACCCTCGCGGTCCTCGTTGCCTGCTTCGTCCTCTACTCCTTCGGGAACACGCTCTTCTCCCTCTTCGGCATCACGCTCGACTCCTTCCGGATCGGTGCGGGGAGCCTTCTTTTCCTCTCCGCGGTGCACATGGTGCACGGTGACGACAGCGCACCTACAAGCGAGAAGCGCGACGCCATCTCCGTGGTACCTCTTGCGATCCCGGTGACCGTCGGGCCGGGGACCACCGGCGCGCTCCTCGTCATGGGTGCGGAGGTGCAGCACAACTGGCAGGTCTTCGTGGGGCTTGCCGCACTCGCCATGGCGGTTCTGTGCGTCGGCATCCTGCTCGTGTGCGCCTCCTCCATCGAGCACATAGTCGGCAAGAAGGGGATCACCATACTGAGCAAGCTGACCGGTCTCTTCGTCGCCGCGCTCGCCGCCCAGATCGTCTTCACCGGGGTCAGGAACTTCCTGAAAGTGGGCGCGTAAAAGCTTTCCGCTTTCAGAATAAAAAAAGGGGGCTTCCGTAACCGGAAGCCCCCTTCGTTTTTCCTGCTTCTACTGCCTGACGACTACAGGCTGAGTTCGGCGTGGCCGTTGCACAGCCTCTCGCGCTCGGCGAGGACGTCGGCGTCCTCGAGGTAGTCGTCGAAGTTCATGTCGCGGTCGATGATGCCGCCCGGCGTGATCTCGATGATCCGGTTCGCCACGGTGGAGACGAACTCGTGGTCGTGGGAGGAGAAGAGCACCACCTCGGTGTAGGAGATGAGGCCGTTGTTCAGGGCCGTGATGGACTCAAGGTCCAGATGGTTTGTCGGCTCGTCAAGAATCAGCGCGTTCGCGCCAGCGAGCATCATCCTGGAGAGCATGCAGCGGACTCGCTCGCCGCCGGAGAGGACGCTGGTCTTCTTGGTCGCCTCATCGCCGGAGAAGAGCATCCTGCCCAAAAAGCCGCGCGCGAAGCTCTCGCCCTCGGTCGGCGGGGAGTACTGCCCCAGCCACTCGATCAGGTTCAGGTCTCCCTTGAAGTAGTCGCCGTTCTCCTTCGGGAAGTACGCGTTGGTTATGGTGATGCCCCAGCGGTAGGTACCCTCGTCCGGCTCCAATTCGCCCGCGAGGATCTGGAACAGGGTGCTCTTCGCGAGCGAATTGCTCCCCACGAAGGCGATCTTGTCGTTCTTCCTGACGATCAGGTCCAGGTCCTTGAAGAGTTGCACCCCGTCCACCGTCTTGGAAAGCCCCTTCACCTCGAGGATGATGTCGCCGCAGGGGCGCTCCGGCTTGAAGACCACGTACGGGTACTTGCGGGAGGATACCGGCATGTCCTCGATGGTGAGTTTCTCCAGAAGCTTCTTCCTGGAGGTCGCCTGCTTCGCCTTCGATGCGTTGGACGAGAAGCGCTGGATGAACTCCTTCAGTTCGGCGGCCTTGTCCTGGACCTTCTTGCTCTCGTCCTGGCGCTGCTTCAGGTTCAGTTGGCTCGCCTGGTACCAGAAGTCGTAGTTCCCGACGTAAACCTGGATGCGGCTGAAGTCGATGTCGGCTATGTGGGTGCAGACCTGGTTCAAGAAGTGTCGGTCGTGGGATACGACGATCACGGTATTCTGGAAGCGGTACAGGAAGTCTTCAAGCCATGCGATCGATTTCAGGTCCAGGTGGTTGGTAGGCTCGTCCAGAAGGAGCACGTCCGGGTTCCCGAAAAGGGCCTGGGCCAAAAGCACGCGTACCTTGTCACCCGCTTCCAACTCCTTCATCAGCTTGCCGCGCAACTCCTCGGGGATGCCGAGGCCGTTTAAGAGTACTGCGGCCTCGCTCTCCGCCTCGTAGCCGTTCATCTCGGCGAACTCGGCCTCCAGTTCGGCGGAACGGATGCCGTCCTCCTCGCTGAACTCCGGCTTCGAATAGATCGCCTCGCGCTCGGCCATCACCTCATAGAGTTTCTTGTGCCCCATGATGACGGTGTTGAACACGGTGTGCTCGTCGTAGGCGAACTGGTCCTGCTTCAGGACCGCGAGCCTACCCTTGCCGATCGAGATCTCCCCCTTGTCCGGGTCGATGTCGCCCGCGAGGATTTTGAGGAAGGTCGACTTCCCCGCGCCGTTGGCGCCGATGAGCCCGTAACAGTTGCCCGGGGTGAACTTTATGTTTACATCCTTGAAGAGCACCCTCTTGCCGTAGGAGAGGGTGACGTTTGATGCGCTGATCATGCGGTGCTCCTTCTGCGAAAAATGAAAAAACCACAGGGTTGCCTGTGGTCGCCAATCGTACACTTATAGCATCCCTTTCGCTCGCGGGGCAACGTATTTTTTGCCTCTGTGACACGGCACACTGTAGTCGATTTCCTTATAAAAAAATGCTAAAGTCCACTTCGTCCCTGTCGAGGAGACAAAGACGTCTGTCACAAGCGCCGTGATGCCCTGTGGCGGACGGACCAGCTACGGAGATGGCATGAAGATAGTCGAAAAGATGGACCGCCTGCAAAAGCAGTTCATCTCCCTTGAATTCTTTCCACCAAAAGACAAGAACGAATGGCCCGCCTTCTTCGCGGTGGCGGACCGCCTGGCGCAGTTGCAGCCGCTCTTCGCCTCGGTCACCTACGGTGCCGGCGGGAGCACCAAGGGGGACACCCTCGAGATCGTGAGCCGGCTGAGAAACGAGCACGGCCTCGACACCATGGCGCATCTCACCTGCATCGGCGCCTACCGCGGCGATCTGCAGCTCTTCCTGGACCGGCTGGTCGAGACCGGGGTCGACAACGTCCTCGCCCTCAGGGGCGATCTTCCGCAGGATGCCCCGCCGGAATTTTCCGCCTGCCGCACCCTCCTGCATGCCTCCGACCTCGCCGCCTTCATCAAGGAGTGCCACCCTGACATGGGGATAGGCGTTGCGGGGTACCCCGAGGTGCACCCGGAGGCGGTGGATGCCGAGCACGACCTTTCGTACCTGAAGCTCAAGCTGGACCAGGGGGGGGACTTCGCCATCACCCAGCTCTTCTTCGACAACGATAACTACTTCGATTTCGTCGCCAAGGCCCGTTCCATCGGCGTTGACAAGCCTATCATTCCCGGTATCATCCCGGTGGTGAGCCTCAAGGTGATCCAGCGCATCATCTCGCTTTGCGGGGCGACACTCCCAGCGGCGTACCTCGCCGAGCTCGAGGAGGCCGATCGCCAGGGCGGGGCGGCCGCGGTGCAGAAGGTTGGTGTCGCGCATGCGCGCAAACAGGCCGAGGAGCTTCTGGCCGCTGGGGTCCCTGGGGTGCACATCTACACGTTGAACCGCGATCAGGTCGTGCTTGATCTGGTCGACGGGCTGTTACCGTAGGAGTGTGATGCAATTTTCCATGTGATGGCGGCCGAGATGGCCGTTGTTGGGAGGGAAGATGAATAAGAACGTACTACTGCCACTTCTGCTGTTCGTAGCCATTTGCCTTTCCTGTACATTTCCATCACGACTTCTCGCCGATTACTACAGGTACACCGATAGCCGCGGTATCGTTCACATGACAAACCGCCTCGAGTCGGTCCCCGCCAAATTTCGCGCATCCATGAGGGTGATACGCGAAGAGCCGAAAAAGGAGGCCGCCGGCCAAGCGGCCCCAGCTCTCGACTCTGGCAGCGTGAGCGTGTCGGCGCCGCAGGAGGCGTCGGAGCAGAAGCATGGGCTTTTCGCCCAGTTAGCCTCGCGGCATGTGTGGATCAAACCGCTTGCCATCGTCGCGGCGATAACACTGCTGTTTGTTGCTGTCGTGAAGCTGGCCTCCTGGCTCTCCTCTCCCATGCTCTCAAGGGTCATCTACATCTCCTTTTTCGCGGGCGTCATGGTGTTCCTTTACAAGAGTTACGTGACTTACCTGGTCGACGGGAGCATGAAGCTCAAGGACCGGGCGGTGATCATGATGAAGAAAGCTTCCAACCGCGAGGTTCCCGAGGGGGGTGGGGCGGTCCCTGAGGGGGCCTCACTGCCGTCCGCCGTACCGTCTTCGGAAAACATGAATCGGCAATGAAGCCGGCTGCAGCACAATACATCTAGGAGGGTGCCACAATGCTAGTACGAGACAGGATGACAAAAAACCCGATAACCATCATTCCGGACATCTCGGTGACCGAAGGGCTGCGTCTGATGGGGGAAAAGAAGATCCGGCGCCTCCCCGTAGTAGACCGTTCCGGCCGACTGGTCGGGATCGTATCGGACCGCGATCTGCTGCAAGCCTCCCCCTCACCGGCGACCTCGCTCGCCATATGGGAGATCCACGACCTGCTTGCCAAGCTAACCGTAGAGAAGTGCATGGCAAAGGACGTGATCACCGTTTCCGAGGACACCCCGCTGGAGGAGGCCGCGCGCATCATGGTGGACAGCAGGATTGGCGGCCTGCCGGTGGTCACCGACGGCAAGCTCGTCGGCATCATCACCGAGTCCGATCTCTTCAACATCCTTCTCGAGCTTTTGGGGGGACGCCGTAAGGGCGTACGCATCACCGTTGCCACCACCGGCGCGAAGGGAACCCTGGCCGACGTCGCGAAGACCATCTACGAGGCGGGCGGGGACATCGTGGGGCTCGGCTTCAGCGAGGTCGACGGCAACACGAGCGACACCTGGGTGAACACCTTCAAGGTTCAGGGGGTTCCCAAGGAGAAGCTGGTTGAGGCGATCCGTCCGCACGTAAGGGAAATCATGGACGTGCGCGAAACTTCGTAGCGGGGGTATCATGCACCTGATCCAAATCCTTCTGCCGCTTTACGACAACGAGGGACAGCCGTTCACCCAGGACGAGTTCCTCAAGGTACGCGACGAGCTGTCCGAGCGTTTCGGCGGCATCACCACCTACATGCGCTCGCCGGCGCGCGGGCTCTGGAAGGAGACCAAGGATACCACGGTCCATGACGACATCGTCATATACGAGGTGATGACCGAGACGCTGGACCGGGCCTGGTGGACGAAGTACAGAAAGCAACTGACTGCAGCGTTCCGTCAGGCGCTTTTGATAGTGAGGGTGAGCGAGGTGGAGCTTCTCTAACTGTCGGAGTGGAGAAAACATAAAAAGCCGGGTGCCGAGGCGACCTAGATGGTCACCGGGCACCCGGCTTTTTTCATTGCTCCTGCAGCCTTTCTAGAATCTCTCGAACTCCTCGTCCATGTTGAGGTCTGCACCGACCGCTTTGCCCAGGTGCGCGCCGGCCTGGGGCCCGCTCTTTGCTGCGGTCATCGTCTTGACAGGTTGTTTTTGCGCGGCTTTGGCCGCTTTGGCGGCGCCGCCTCTCCCCCTGCCGGTTTCGCCTATGTTGAAGAAGGCTATGGTCGACTGCAGCTGCTCCGCCTGCGAGGCGAGTTCCTCCGCGGTCGAGGACATCTCTTCGGAGGCGCTGGCGTTTTGCTGGATGACCTGGTCGAGTTGCTGGATCGCCTTGTTGATCTGCTCGGCACCGGTATCCTGCTCGCGGCTGGCGGCGCTGATTTCCTGGACCAGCTCGGCGGTCTTCTGGATGTCGGGCACCATCTTGGCGAGAAGTTCGCCTGCGCGTTCGGCGATGTTCACGCTGTTGGCGGATAATTCCGAGATCTCCCCTGCCGCCTTCTGGCTCCGCTCGGCGAGCTTTCTCACCTCGCTTGCCACCACCGCGAACCCCTTGCCGTGCTCGCCGGCGCGGGCCGCCTCGATGGCGGCGTTGAGCGCGAGGAGGTTGGTCTGACGCGCGATCTCCTCGATGATGTTTATCTTGCTGGCAATCTCCTTCATGGCGTGCACCGTTTCCAGGACCGCCTTGCCCCCTTCTTTCGCGTCTTCCGCGGACTTCACCGCGATCTTCTCGGTCTGGATCGCGTTGTCGGCGTTTTGCCGGATGTTTGAGGTCATCTGTTCCATGCTGGAAGAGGCTTCCTCGGCTGCCGCCGCCTGCTCGCTGGCACCCTGCGACATCTCCTCGGAACTGGAGGATAGCTCCTGGCTTCCCTGCGCCACGTAATCGGTGGCAGCCTTCACCTCGGTAACCACCTCTCTCAGTTTGTTGAGCATTGATTTCATCGAGGCCAGCAACTGGCCGGTCTCGTCCTTGGCGGTCTGCCCGATTTCGATGGTCAAGTCGCCGTCGGCGAGACTGTTCGCGGTATCGACCCCGACCTGGAGCGGCTTCCTGATGCTGGCCGTGACCAGCAGCGTCAAGCCGACGGCAATCAGCACGGCAACGATGGAAATGGTGATCAGCAGGAAGACCACGCGCTGGGTCGCCTTCTGGACCACAATCTTCTCCTGCTCCATGATCTTGGTTGACTCCTGGGCCATGACGATGGCGGTACTCTCCATCTTGTGGGTTATATCCTTGAAGGTGGCAGCAGCGTTGTTGGCCTCTGTGGCACTCTTCACTTTTCCATCCTGTATGGCGGCGGCCAATTTTGCGAAGTCGGCCCGGTAGGTCGTGAAGTTTTCCTTGATGATCTTCACCTGTTCAACGTCTTCCTTGCTGCGTACCACCTTCTCGAGGTCGGCGATGCGGTCGGCACCCTTGCCCGCCTCCTCATTCCACTTGGCGTAGTACTCTTCCACCTTCTTTGCGTCGGCGATGTTCAGGAATACGTCCTTTTCATACCGCCTCATCCCCACGATGTTGGCCCTGGCCCTGGCGGAGTGCTCGGCGATCTTGGCTTCACCGTCGAGGACGCTGACCATGGTGTTTTCACCGTCTTTGACCCCCCAGTAACCGGTGCCGGCGACCCCGACCAGCAGCAAGACGACGAGCCCGAAACTCAGCAGCAACCTTGTCCCGATTTTCATGTTTTTTAGCATTTCTATTCCCCCCCCTTAGGCACAACGCCTATCTCTAACGTCTTAGTTAGTTGACGTATCGACTACGGCGGCTCATGTGATATGGTCCAATCGGAAGATTTCTTTTCGAAAATCCCCGCGGACTGTACTTGGCATGGCCAAGATCTATGTCCATTTTCCCGCGTACTAATGGGGGTATCGGTGGTGATGGGATTTTCTTAAGTAAAGATTTGAGATTTGAGGAAGATGTGGTCAGCTGTGACCATCCGTGCCGACACGGCTTGCGGGAAAGCGGTGTCGGAAGGCGGCCACTGGGGGAGAGAAGGGGGCTTTTAGTGATGCGGGCGGCCCCCCCCGCGTTAATTGTGGCTTGGGGGCTCGTACTTATACCCGGCACCGTAGATGGAATGGATCAGCTCCTCTTCCGGGGCCACGGCGGCGATCTTCTTGCGCAGCTTCTTGATGTGGCTGTCGATGGTGCGGTCGCTCACGATGCGCTGGTCCGAATAGATCCGGTCCATGAGCTGGGTGCGCGAGTAGATGCGCCCAGGGTTCAGGTAGAGAAAGTGCAAGAGCTTGAATTCGACCACGGTCAGGTCGAGGTCGTGCCCCTTCCACTGTGCCGAGTAGCGCTCGGGGTCGAGGGTGAGGCCGCCTGCCGCGGGGGCGGGATGGTCGCCGCTTCTGCGCAGCACCGTCTTCACACGGGCCACTACCTCACGGGGGCTGAAGGGCTTGCAGATGTAGTCGTCCGCCCCGAGCTCGAGGCCGAGCAGCCGGTCGATTTCCTCCACCCGGGCGGTGAGCATGATGATGGGGAGCTGTGAGAAGGTGCGGATCTCCTTGCAGATCTCCAGGCCGTCCCGCCCCGGAAGCATCAGGTCCAGCAGTATGAGGTCTGGCTGCCTTTCCTTCACCCGCGGCACCACGTCGGTGCCGTTGGGGATCCATACCGTTTCGAAGCCGGACTGCCTGAGGTAATCCGCCAGAAGGCTCGCGAGCTTCTCCTCGTCCTCGACGATCATGATGGTCTGTGTCATGTCACGTTCCCCGCAAGCGGCAGTTCTACCCGCACCAGGATTCCGCCGGTGGGGGAGGGGAGCGCCGCTATGGTCCCCTCGTGTGCTTCGACGATGTTCTTGCAGATGGCCAGGCCCAGGCCCGCTCCACCCAAGGATCGGTTCCGGGAGTTTTCCACCCGGTAAAGGCGTTCGAAAAGCCGCTCCAGATCGCTCGGCGGCACGCCCGGCGCGCTGTCGGCGAACTCGATCACGGCGAAGGCATCACGACGCGTAAGTCGCACCGACAGCTCACCTCCGGCGTCGGTGTACTTGAGCGAGTTCTCCAAAAGGTTCGTGAAGAGCTGGTTGAGCCGCACCGGGTCGGCGAAGACGGGGAACTCGCCGGCCGGAAGTTCCGGAAAGAGAGCGACACCCTTGTTCTTGAATTCCTGGGCGAAGGGGTCCAGGGCATCCTCCAGGAGTTCGGTGAGGTCCAGCATCTCCTTTCGGTAGTTAAGCGCGCCGATGTCGGACATGGATATCTGGTACAGGTCCTCGACCAGCCGGTTCAAGTGCATCACCTCGGCGTGCAGCGAGCGCATGGAGTCGGGACCCATGGGGCGCACGCCGTCCTGCAGCGCCTCGATCTCGCCCCGCAGGATGGAAAGGGGGGTGCGCAGCTCGTGGGAGATATCGGCCAGGTAGCGCCTGCGCGCCCGCTCGTTGTTTTCCAGGGCGAGGGCAAGCGTGTTGAAATCGCGCGCGAGCTGCCCCAATTCGTCCTGTGACCACACCGGAACCCTCGTGCCGAACTCGCCGGAGGCAAGGCGGTGCATGGAGGCGGCCAGGCGCTTGATCGGCTCCACCAGGCGGTTTGAGAGCGGCAGGGAGAGCGCCGCGGAGACCAGGAGCATGATGACGGCGACGAGCCCCATGGTGAGCTTTTGCTGCTTCACGAAGAGGAGCTGGTAGGTGTCGGTCAGCCGCTGCCTCGGGCGGAGCGCCACGTAACCTACCAGGTCGCCGCCGCTGGTGAGTTTCCTCATCTGTGCGCTGTCCAGGTTGCCGGGGGTGCCGATGACGACCCCTTTGTCGGCATCGAGCAGCACCACGCGCGCCTCGAAACGGTAGGCGAAACGCTGCGGCATGTGCCGTCCCTGGCCGCTCAGGTTGGAGAAGGCCAGGTCGCGCCGACCCATTCTGCGCTGCACGTTCTCCGTTTCACCGCTTTCGCGCCCCTCGCGCCCTTCGCGGGTCGATGCAAGCAGCTCCGGCCACACCTCGGGGTTCCCGCGCAGAAACTCCCAACTCCCATTGCTGTCGTAGGAGCGCTCCAAGATGTGCGCCAGCCGCTGCAGGCGGTCCTTCTCCATGGTGTTGACGTAGGCGAGAAAGCCGCGCCCGACGCTCCACTGCATGATGAGGAACATACTGATTACGACGACGCCGGTCGCGGCCAGTATGGCGCAAAACAGTCTGTATTTGATCTTTATCTTCATGACGATCCACCGTTAAAGTCGTTACACAATTTGTTATTAACACAGTTGTCATGATTCTTCCATTGCATCTTTAGCCGCTCAGGAAATTCCATATTTGCTCCACAATTGTTCCTCATTGTGCTGTTAGCTTTGTTCTCAAAGATAGAGATAGCGAACAGTCGCATTGACACTCTGGAACGATCACGAAACGAAAGACGGCCTAGGCCGCAAGGAGGAAATCATGAAAAGGTTCATCGCACTCGCAGTTCTTTTCGTGCTCGCCGGGGCTGCTACGGCACAGGCGAGATTTGACGTCAGCGTGAATGTCGGGGTACCTGTGGCGGTCACCCCGGTACCGGTGGCACCCCCTCAGGTTGTGTATCCGGCACCCGCTCCGGTAGCCTACCCGGTGCCCGCCGTCCCGGTGGCCTATGCCGAACCGCCAAGCTTCATCTTCTCGCCGGCCCTCGGCTTCTACGTCTCCGTCGGGCTCCCCTACGATGTGGTGTACGTCGACAACTGCTACTACCAGTACCGTGACGGCAGATGGTACACGGCGGCCAGCTACCGCGGGCCCTGGACCTACACGTCCTACCGCAGGCTCCCTTACGGGCTGAGCCGTCACCGCTACGAACAGATCCGCTACTACCGCGACTACGAATACCGCGCTTATCTGCACGACCGGGACCACTACCGCGGCAACTGGTACCGCCCGGTAGCGGAAAGGCGCGACGGTCGCTGGGGCGAACGCAGGGATTACTACCGTGACGGCTACCAGCACCGCGATGACCGCAGGGACGATCGGCACGACGACCGCAGGGATTATCGCGAACGCCACTGATTTTCCGTCCGGATCTCCTCTCCCTGCGGGCCTTCGCCCACCCTAGGGCTTCGGTCCGCAGGCTGGAGAGGGGCAGGAGGGGGGAAAGCCTGGCTCTCGCGCCGGACATCCCCCTCTATGTGCCTACTCCGGAAGCTGCGAAAGCCGAATATCGAAAAATCGCACTATTAGATAAATTTGAGCCGTCTTTTCTCCTGTTTCGTGTTATAGTCACCACTCTAATGAGTCACGACCCCATGGGCTTTATAGGCTTCTGGGGTTTTTTGTGGCGCGACAACCAAGAAACAGGAGTAGTAGTGGATTTCAAACAGTTCAATTTTCACCCCAAGGTCCAGGCAGGCGTCGAGACCGTGGGGTATCTCACCCCGACACCCATCCAGTTGCAGGCAATCCCTACGGTCATGGCCGGACAGGACGTCCTGGGCCTCGCCCAGACCGGCACCGGCAAGACAGCCGCCTTCGGCCTTCCCATGCTGCACCGTCTGGTCGACGGTGAGCGCGGCCGGTTGCGCGGCCTCGTGCTTGCCCCGACCCGCGAGCTCGCCGAGCAGATCAACGAATCGCTCATCGCCTTGGCGCAGCAGACCCGGCTGAAAAGCATCACTGTCTACGGCGGGGTAAACATCAACACCCAGATAAAGAGACTGAAGGAAGGGGCCGATATCGTGGTCGCCTGTCCCGGCCGCCTTTTGGATCACATCTCCCAAGGGACGATCGACCTCTCGAAGATCGAGGTGCTTGTGCTGGACGAGGCGGACCAGATGTTCGACATGGGCTTTCTCCCCGACGTGAGGAAGATCCTGAGGGCGCTTCCCAACAAGCGGCAGAACCTCATGTTCTCGGCCACCATGCCCGACGACATCCGCGTTCTCGCCCACGAGATCCTGCACCGCCCGAAAACGATCCAGGTGAGCCGCATCGCACCCGCGGCCACGGTCTCGCACGCGCTTTACCCGGTGGGACAGCACCTGAAGACCCCGCTTCTCTTCGAGCTTTTGAAGCATTCCGACACGGAGAGCGTGCTCATCTTCACCAAGACCAAGTACCGTGCGAAAAGGCTGGGCGAGCAGCTCGAGAAAAGCGGCTACAAGGCGACCAGCCTGCAGGGGAACCTCTCCCAGAACCGCAGGCAGGCGGCCCTGGACGGTTTCAGGGACGGCACCTACCAGATCATGGTGGCGACCGATATCGCCGCCCGCGGTATCGACGTCTCCCAGATCTCGCACGTCATCAACTACGACATCCCGGACACCCCGGAGGCGTACACGCACCGGATCGGCCGCACCGGCCGCGCCGCGAAGACCGGCGACGCCTTCACCATGGTGACCGGTGAAGACGAGGCGATGGTGCGCAGCATCGAGCGGGTGCTTGGCGCGAAGATCGAGCGGCGCCGGGTGGAGGGCTTCGATTACACCGTCCCGGCACCGAAGAAAGACGTGGAGTTCGCACGTCCCCCCCGTGAGCCGCAGCGCAGGAAGGAGGCCAAACCCGCCGGAAAGCCCGCCGAAGCGAAGGGAGCGGCCCCTGCCAAACCCTCCCAAGGCAACAGGAGCGCCGGTTCCGGCCGTCCCGCCGGTCGAGGCGGCGACGAAAGGCGTGGCCCCGGTGCGCCGGGCGCCAACGGCGCGGCCCCGAAGCCGGCACGCCCCGGCGGCCGCCCCGGAAACCGTCCCCGCCGCAGCAACTAGCGAACTAGCGCCTTTCGCCCCCTGCTCCCGGTAGGTGAGCGCGGCGTTACAGCGGGTACAGTTTCAGCAACTGACAAAAGAGGGGGAAAGGCAGGCGCCTTTCCCCCTTTTGCTTTCGGTGCCGTCATGACCCTGCAGGCCAGTCTAATAGGCAGTTGTCGCTACTTTCTTTTATTCAGATTTGATAAAATATATAGATAAAGAAAGCAGTTACGGCAGATAAAGGAGGAACGCCATGTTTGAATCCAGATGCCCGAAATGCAACGGCAAAGGTAAAATCATGACCGCTTCCCGCCAGACAGGATACGACCCGGTGGAAGTTCCCTGCACCATGTGCAAAGGGAGCGGGAAGAAATAGAAAAGCATCACAGTAGAGCGTCAAAAAAAGGGGAGGAACCTCAAACGGTTCCTCCCCTTCTTCGTGTTTAGGGGTGTATCAGAGCGCGCTCAGGACGCCTCGCTGATCGGCACCAGCAGAAGAGGGCAACGGCTGCGGCTGCAGATGGCGTGGGCGACGCTTCCGGTCCAGAAGGCCTTCATGCCGGTCTTGCCGTGGGTCGCCAGCACCATCAGGTCGATCTTCGCCTCGGTAGCGGCCAGCGCGATGGTTTCCGCCGGATCGCCTCTTAAGACATGCGAGGAGGTGCGTATCCCGGCGTCGGTCAGTTCCCGTGCCAGAAGGTCCAGGTGTTCGGACGCGTCGCGCACCTCCAGTTCCAGCATGCGCGAGGCGGTCGAGGGGAGGGTCCGGGCCGAGACCTTCTCCTCGGGGGGAAGCGATTCGTAGGTCGGGATCACCGTGGCTATGTGCAGTTCGGAAGAGCAGGCAAGGGCCACGGCACGCACCACGGGAAGCCCCTTTTCGTGCTCCGGATCGGTGTCGAGCGGTACCAGTATCTGCCGGCAGGCGAAGGGGGGAGGCTCCCCCTGCTCGTCGGGATGGGTGATGAGTACCGGCAGGGTCCCCCCCGCGATGACCTTCTGGGCGATGCTGCCGAACAGGAGGTGGAAGGCCTTGCCCCGCCCGTGGGAGCACATCACTACCAGGTCGTGCCCCAGTTCCGCGGCGTGCGCGATGATGCTCTGGGAGACCAGCTCCGTCTCGGTCTCGTGCACGTGACACTCGACCTGGTGTACCCCCTGGAACCAGCGCTGCACCACCTCCTCAAGGTAGCGCCGTGCCTCCTCGAAGCTGGTCAGGTGCTTCTGGCCGTGCACCTGGCTCGGGGCGTCCTTCTCCACGACGTGGAACAACGTCACCTGGGCCGCGAACTTGTCGGCTATGTAGCGCGCGGCGGGAAGCGCGGCCTCGGCCAGTTTGGAACCATCCATCGGTACTAGAATGTGCTTGAACATGACGGTCATCCTGTGAAGGTTGTGTAGAGCAGGTACATGTTGAGCGCCACGATGACGGCGGCAGCGAAGCCGGCGAACATCGTGGTGGTGCGCCGGTTGACGAGGTCACCCATGATGTCGGCGCGGCGGGTGAACATGACCAGCGGGACTATGGCGAAGGGGAGGCCGAAGCTTAGCACCACCTGGCTTATGACGAGGGTGCGGGTGGGATCGAACCCCATGGCGATGACGAAGAGCGAGGGGGCCATGGTGATGATGCGCCTGATCCAGAGCGGGATGTGACGCTGTATGAAACCCTGCATGATCACCTGACCAGCACTCGTGCCGACGCTGCTCGAGGAGAGCCCGGAGAAAAGCAGGGATATGCCGAAGATGAACTTGGCCGCCGGGCCCAAAAGCGGCTCCAGGGTGCGGTACGCCTCCTCGATGGTCGCAACCGAGGTCTTGCCGGTGGCGTAGAAGGTGGCCGCCGCCATGATGAGCATGGACATGTTGACGAAGCTCGCGATCCCCATGGCGATCACCACGTCCATGATCTCGTAGCGGTACAGGGTGCGCAGTTTCTTCCTGTCCTTCACGACGATCCTTCCCTGCATGAGCGAGGAGTGCAAAAAGATCGCGTGCGGCATCACCGTCGCACCGATGATACCGGTGGCGAGGAGGACGCTTTCGCTGCCGCTGAACCTCGGACGCACGACGTGCGCGGCGATGTCGGCCCAGTCCGGCCGCACGATGAAGATTTCCGCCACGTAGCAAAGGGCGATCACCGCGACCATGGCGGAGATCACCGCCTCAAGCGGCCTGAAGCCGAAGCGCTCCATACCGAGGATGCCGATGGTGGTGAGCGCGGTCAGCAGGGCGCCGGCCATAAGCGGAATGCCGAACAAAAGCTGGAAGCCAAGCGCCGCCCCCATGAATTCGGCGAGGTCCGTGGCCATGGCTACCGCCTCCATGATGAGCCACATGCCGAGGGAAACCGCCTTCGGGAAGTGAAGGCGGCAGTGTTCGGCGAGGTTGTGACCGGTGGCGAGCCCGAGCTTCGCCGAGAGGGTCTGAATGAGCATGGCGATCAGGTTGCTCGCAATGATCACCCACAAAAGGAGGTAGCCGAACTGGGCGCCCCCTTGGATGTTGGTGGCGAAGTTGCCGGGGTCTACGTAGGCGACGCTGGCGATGAAGGCTGGACCAAGGAAAGGGAGGACGCGGGTGAGGCGAGACCCGCGCGGCTGGCGCGAGAGCGCATCGAGGGCGGACTGGACGGTCTTTGAATCTAGGTTGTTCTTTGGCACTAAGTCCTCACTGCTTGGCTTGTCTGGCTGAACGTCCAGCTAATTCTAGCTGCGGGAGGCTCAAGTTCAATAGTTATGCCTCTCTTTACCGTCCCGAAGCTGCTTTTTTTCCCTGGAAAGGATGGCAACTGCTCGCAAGGGCCTTGCAAAGCGAGGCAGGCGACGCCCTGTGCCAACGGAGCGACCGCTGAAATTGTTTGATAATTATCATTACCTCGGCTAGAATCGGGCGTCCGCCTCCTCTTAACGGGAATGGGAAATGCCGGAAGACATGAAAAACATAGCTGATGACAGCGAGCGGCTCGCCCCGGCATGTCAAAAAGCGCTGGGCGATACCTCAAAGGCATTGAAGGCCTTTGCCTTCTATCCGGAAAACCATCCCCTGCGCCGGCAGATCTTCGACTCCGCCTATCAATCCATGGCCGCCCTCGCCTCAATGGGCCGCATCTCCCTCATAGTGCAGCGCGGCGGCTTCGCCCTCGCCGGCAGCCAGAGCGTCATCGAAGCTAACCCGATGACCAAGGCGCTCGCCCAGGAACTCTTCGCTCGCGAACTGCAGCGCATCACCATCCACCCGGAACTGTCACTCGCCGACTTCTCGGCCCTGCTCTCCATTCTCGCGGTCGCCCCACAGAAGATCGCCGAGGAGGGGGGGGTGGGCGAGATGCTTGCCAAGGCGGGTGTCGCGACCGTCACGGTGAACCAGATCGACGTCACCGCCGTCTTCACCAAAAAGACCGCGGGACAGCCCGAACTGGATGCCCCCGAAGAAGGGGCGGCCGGCGACGAGGAGCGTGAGCCGGAGCCCGAGCCGGAGCCGGAAACGGTGGCAGCGCAGAGCGGTACGGCGCCGCAGGGCGAGCCGGGGATCGACCAGATCCTTGCCGCGCTGGCGGCCGAAAAGGACGAGTCCCGCTACCGGCAGCTTACGCGCCTTTTGCTGAAGAAGGCGCTCCCCCTGAAGCTCGAGGGGAACTTCGACCGGCTCTACGTGGTCTTTCTGCGCCTGATACCGCAGCTATCCGATCCCGCGCGCAGCGCCGCCTGCCGTGATGCGGCGCAGGAGGTCTTGGAGCAGCTCTGTCTAGGCGAGATGGCCGAGCACCTGCTGGACCACCTGGAGGACGTCGATTTCCCGCAGAAAGAGGAGATCTGCCGCATCCTGAAGCTAGGCGGCGGGGCCGTGGCGGAGGCGATTGCCCGGCGCCTGGCGGCTACCGGCAGCAGAGCCTCACGTAAAGCCCTCGGCACTGCCCTCGTGCGCATGGGGACCGCGGCCCAGCCGAAGGTGCTGCCGCTTTTAAAGGACGGCAGGATCGCGGTGGTGCAGATGGCCGTAGCCATACTGGGCGAGATCGGCACGAGGGATGCGGTCCGGGCGCTCACCGTGACGCTCCAGCATCCGGACCAGCGCGTGCGCATGGAAAGCATCCGGTCCCTAGCGCGCATAGGCGGCATGGAGGCAACCGGCGTTGTCCTCTCGCTCATCCAGGCGGAGGACGAGGCCGCCGCGGTCCAGGCGATCACCTGGCTCGGCAATTGCCGCAACCACGCGGCCCTCGAGCCGCTGCTGCAGCTCGTGGCGCGCCGCGATCTGATGGGGAAACTGCAGGTGCTTAAGAAGGAGGCGCTGCGGGCCGTCGGGCGCATCGGAGACCGGCGGGCGCTCGACCCGCTGTTCCGGCTCGTGCGCAGGCGCCATCTGATCGCTCCCGCGCGCCGCCTTGAGCAGAAGTTGTCCGCCATCGAGGCGATAGCAGCGCTTGGCGGGGAGCAGGCCCGGGCGTTTCTGCAGGAAATCTCGGCAGGCGGCGGCGAACTTGCGCGCCCCGCCCAAGTGGTGCTGGAAGCGATGCAGCATAGAGGCGACGAGCATGAGTGAGATCAACAAACAAGACGTGCAGCGGGCGGCGATGCTCTTGACCGCCTCGATCAAGTCGGTGCTGCTCTACCCCCTGGCACACCCCGCGGTGCGCCAGCCCCTGCAGGAGCTGGTCGGCCTCCTGACCGGCATGATGGGTGAGAAGCACGAGCTGCACCTCGGGGTGGTTGAGGGGACCTTCTTCATAGAGGGGTGCCTCTTGGTGACCCCGAACGCCGCCGTCACCGAACTGGTGGAGCGTCTGACCCAGAAAGAGATCGACGCCTGCACCGTCTTTTCCGGCGTGACCCCGGACGACCTCTTCGGATTCGCCGCGGCCCTTGCCGCCCGCAACAGCAGTGCCGATACCATCCCCGCCGAGCTGGAGGGAAAGGGGATCGTCAACATCCGGCTGGGTATAGAAGACGTGGTGGCGGGCGAGGGGGGCGAAAAGGGGGAGGCGCTGGTACCTGCCGCCATCTACCGGGACGCCCTCAAAGCGGTGCGCGACACCATGCGCGAGATCGACAACGGCAGGATCCCGAGCGGCGACTGGATCAACGGCGTGGTGGAAAACATGGTCCAGGTGACCATGGAAGAGCCGACCACCCTCCTGGGGCTCGCCATGATCAAGGACTACGACAACTACACCTTCAGCCACTCGGTGAACGTCGGCATCCTGGCGCTCACCCTCGCCGCGTTCCTGGGGCTCGAGAAGGAAGCGCTGCACGAGGTGAACACCGCCGGGCTTTTGCACGACATCGGCAAGACCCGGATCGACAAGACCATCCTGAACAGCCCGGGTAGACTCTCCGACGACGAATTCAAGCAGATGAAGCGGCACACCGAGGAGGGGGCGGAGATCGTTCGCCAGATGAAGAACATCCCGCCGCAGGTGGCCGAGGCGGTGCTCGGGCACCACATAAGGCACGACCGCACCGGGTACCCGGAGTGGGCGAGGGAGATCCCCTTCGGGCTCTACACCGAGATCGTCTCCGTCGCGGACTGCTACGACGCCATCACCACGCTGCGCACCTACCAGAGGCCGACCCTTCCCAAGGAGGCGATGGAGATCATGCGGCGCCTGTCAGGAACCTCGCTGAACGGGGAACTCGTGCAGCAGTTCGAGGCGATGATGGGGGAATACCCGGTGGGGAGCCTCGTGCGTCTCGACACGAACGAGATCGCCCTGGTGCTGAGGCCCCACCCGATGGAGAGCGTGGAGCCTGCGGTGAAGGTGCTTATCGGGGCGCACGGGGAGACCCTGGAGACGCCGCGCCTTGTGAGCCTCGCCGAGGAAAACGGCAGGCGCTACGCGAGCATCGTCGCCCCGGTCGACCCGCTTCTGAAAAACGTCTCGCTGGCGCAGCATCTCCTCGCCGCTTAACCGCTCCGCAGGCGGGGACAAGAGAAGTTCCTGCGAGGATTTTTGGTGAAGTTGCCGCTACAGGTGTAACGCGGAGTACAGCTGCCACGAAGCACTGTGCGGGCCAAATGTTCCCCCCTTTGCGAAGGGGGGACAGGGGGGATTTGCCGTTAGGTGAAATTTGCTTTTACCCGGACAGACAAAAAGAAAGGGGGGACGGCTTAAAGCCGTCCCCCCTTTTGCATGCGTGGATGCGGGAGCTTGCCTAGGCGGCCCAGTGGCCGTGCAGGTTGCAGTACTCGCGGGCTTTCACGTCGGTAGCGGTGACCTGGAAGGTCGCCTCCGGCGCCTGACCCGGCTGTAACTGGGCGCGGTGGATCTTGCCATCGGCGATCAACTCGATCCACTCGATGTAGTGGGCGCTCTCCATCGGGTGCGGCACGCTGCCGACCTTGACGGTGATGGTCCCCTCGCCGCGCTCGATGACCGGTACGTGCTTCTCCTTGGCGGCGTCGACCGTATTCTCTTTCTGCAGGGCCATCTCCTCGCCGCAGCAGACCAGTTGGCCGCCGCCCGGGTGGAACACCTCGACTATGTTGCCGCACATCTCACACTTGTAGATTTCCAAAGCCTGTGCCATTGAATCCCTCCTGTCGGTTTGCTTGATGAGTATACAGCGCTACTTGAGCCAGGCGGCCAAGTTTGCTGCGAGAGTCTTGTTGTTCCCTTCGAGGAACTTGTTCTGGAAGATGGCGTCGTCGCCGAAGACGAGGAAGCTACCCTTGCCGAGGTCGCCGGCAACGGCAACGCCGATGCTTGCGGTTTCATCCTTGGTCTGCACCTTGTCCTGGTTCAGGTCGATCCAGGCGCTGGGGCCGGTGGAAGCGATGACCCGGGCGCTTTCGGTGCGGTTGATGACGCCCCAGACACCGTAAAGGCTGAAGTCGCTCAATCCGGTGAGGACCGGGTGCGCCTCGAGGCGGTTCACCTTGAACTTGAGGGGATCCCCGTCGATGACGTTCTCATGCTCCAGGATGACGCCGTTCGTGTACGCCACGTCGAGCCGGTCCAGGATCGACCTGAGCGGCGGGGCGATGTGGAGCATCACCACCAGTTTGCCGCCGTTTTGCAGGAACCTCGCCACCGCCTCGACCTCGCTCGGAAGCAGCGGCGTGAAAGCGCCCGAGATAACCAGAGCTCCGGCACCCGAGAGGGTCGCGTCGGTGAAGGGCTGGTCGATCACCGCGGTCTGGAGCCCGGCACCCTGGAACACCTCGGCGAGACCGGAGAGTTGCAAGGGGCCCTTGTCCCCGATCTGGAAGCGTTCACCGTGGGCGTTGTCGAAAAGGACCTTCTGGGCCGCCTCCCCGTTGGAAGCGAAGACGAGGCAGGCCAGTACAAGTATACTCATGAATTTCAAAGCGCCAGTCATTTAATCCTCCATTGCATAAAATTTTAAATAAGACCTTTTCGATCCTGTTGGTCCTTATATCAGCATTGTTTTCGCCGTGCAACCTTTTTTTTGCGCCATCGTCCACCATCGTTGACAGGGGGGCGGGCGCCGATGTATTAACAGATGTCCTTGTGACGCCACTATCTTATTGGGGGATGACGATGATCGTGCATATAGTGCTGTTCAAGCTGAAAGAGGCGACCGCAGAGAACGTGGAGAAGGCAAAGATGCGCCTGCTCAGCATGGAGGGGAAGGTAGAGATGCTTCGCCACCTTGAAGTCGGTGTCGACCTGATCCGTTCCGAGCGTTCCGCCGACGTCGCCCTTTATACAAAGTTCGACTCCCTGGAGGACCTGCAGGCCTACCAGGTGCACCCGTATCACGCCAACGAGGTCGCCGCCTACATGAAGAGCGTCTGCTCTTCCGTGGTAGCCGCCGACTACGAGATCTAACGGGAACTATAAACAACAAGAGGAGGAGTAACTGATGGAGCTTTGTGCCTGTGGCAGCGCCCTGGCTTACGCCGAATGCTGCCGCCCCATCATCAAGGGTGAGCGTGCAGCCGAGACGGCCGAGGCGTTGATGCGTGCGCGCTACGCCGCGTACGTCAACGTGGAGACCGATTTCATTTTCGAGAGCACCCACCCGAAGCACCGCGAAGGGTATGACGCCGACGGAACCCGCGAGTGGGCTGAGAAGTCCGAATGGGTGGGGCTGGAGATCGTCGCCACCAAGGACGGCGGCAAGGATGATACGACCGGTGAGGTCGAGTTCATCGCGCGCTGGAAGGAGCAGGGGCAGGACCGTGTGCACCACGAGCGTGCCCTGTTCAAGAAGGAGAAGCAGGGTTGGCTCTTCACCGACGGCAAACCGGTGACCCAGCAGCCGATCATGAGGACCTCTCCTAAGATCGGGCGCAACGATCCGTGCAGCTGCGGCAGCGGAATGAAGTACAAGAAGTGCTGCGGCAAGTAACCCGGCCGTGTTAAAGCAAAAGGGGCGAGTGGAAATCCACTCGCCCCTTTCTTTTTGGGGATTTTTTCGCTGCTGCCGCCGCCCCGGCGTCCCCCCCTTTGCGAAGGGGGGGCAGGGGGGATTTGTTTTTCAGCCTATCTTACTTTTGGCTGGCTAAAAGCGCCTGGTTCACGTCCTCGATCAGGTCGTCGATGTGCTCGATCCCTACCGAGAGCCTGATCAGGTCCGGCGAGACGCCGGAAGCGATCTGCTGCTCCTCGGAGAGCTGGCGGTGCGTCGTGCTCGCCGGGTGCAAAACGCAGCTCCTCGCATCCCCTACGTGCACCACGAGCGCAACTAACTGGCAGCTCTCCATGAACTTCTTGCCAGCCGCGGCGCCACCCTTGATGCCGAAGGTAAGCACGCCGCTCGCCCCCTTGGGGAGGTACTTCTTGGCACGCTCGTGGCTCTTGTGGCTTTCAAGCCCGGGGTAGTTCACCCACGAGACCGCCTCGTGCTTTTCGAGGTATTTCGCCATGGCGAGCGCGTTCTCGGAGTGGCGCTGCATCCGAAGCGGGAGCGTCTCGAGCCCCAGGTTGAACAAAAAGGCATTCATCGGGGCGGGGCAGGGGCCCAGATCGCGCATGAGCTGCACGCGCGCCTTGACGATGTAGGCGAGCTTGCCGAAGGTCTCCAGGTACTTGAGGCCATGGTAGCTCTCGTCGGGCTCCGTCATCTCGGGGTACTTGCCGCACCCCCAGTCGAAGTTGCCGCTGTCGATGATCACCCCGCCGACGCTGGTCGCGTGCCCGTCGATGTACTTGGTGGCCGAATGGACAATGATGTCGGCGCCGTGCTCGAAGGGACGGCAGAGGTAGGGTGTCGGGAAGGTGTTGTCGATGATGAGCGGTACCTGCATCTTCTTCGCGATGCGGGAGAACTTGTCGAAATCAAGGATGTTGAGCCCGGGGTTGCCGATGGTTTCACCGAACAGGCAGCGGGTCTCGGGGCGAAAGGCCGCACAGATGGTCGCCTCGTCGGCCTCCGGGTCCACGAAGGTCACCTCGATCCCCATTTTCGGGAAGGTGTTGGCGAAGAGCGAGTAGGTGCCGCCGTACAGGGTGCTGGCGGCGACCACATGCTGACCGGCTTGGCAGATGTTCATCACCGCCATGGTCGAGGCCGCCTGGCCGCTCGAGGTCGCCATCGCTGCGACGCCCCCCTCCATGGCCGCGATCTTCACCTCGAAACCTTCCGCGGTCGGGTTCGATAGCCGGGTGTAGAAGTGTCCCCCCACCTCGAGGTCGAACAGCTTCGCCACGTGCTCCGCGCTGGAAAACTTGTAGGTGGTGCTCTGGTAGATGGGCAGGATGCGCGGGTCACCGTCCTTCGGGGTGAATCCCTCCTGGATCGCCTGGGTCTCGATGCGCCAATGCTTCTTCATTGTTCCCTCCTTCTAGGTTCTGATGACAAGGCAAGGCGCGTATCATAGCAGATTGTCCGGGCGAATGCAGGGAAATATTAAAATGGTGCTTCGGTAGGGTGATCGCCGGGGGGGAATACGCCTTGCCCCGGTTTACGTAATGTGTTAATAAAACTGAACACCAAACCAAGGAGGGTAGCATGCCTGTTGCCGACAAGATAGCCGGTTTCATTGCGAAATCGTCGTGGATCAGGAAGATGTTCGAGGAAGGGGAGAAGCTCAGAAAGGAATTCGGCGCCGACCAGGTGTACGACTTCACCCTGGGGAACCCCGACGTCGAGCCCCCCGCGGCGTTCCAGGACGAGTTCGCAAAACTCGCCAAGGACCCGGTTCCGGGCATGCACCGTTACATGAACAACGCCGGGTATCAGGAGACCAGAGACGCCGTGGCCCGCATGTTGGCCGCGGCAAGCGAGCTCCCGGTCCAAGGCAGCCAGGTGGTGATGACCTGCGGTGCCGGCGGCGCGCTCAACGTGGTGCTGAAGACGATCCTCAACCAGGGGGACGAGGTGATCCTCCTGACGCCGTTCTTCGTCGAGTACCGCTTCTACATCGACAACCACGGCGGCGTCCCGGTCGAGGTCTGGACCGACCGCGAGACCTTCCAGCTCGATGTCCCGGCCATCGCCGCCGCGGTCACCCATAAGACCCGCGCCATAATCATCTGCTCCCCGAACAACCCGACCGGCGTCATCTACCCGGCGGAAAGCCTCAAGGCCCTGGGCGACATGGTGGCGGCAAAGGAGAAGGAGCTTAACCGGCAGATCCTGGTCATCTCCGACGAACCGTACGCCCGCATCGCCTACGACGGCAAGAACGTCCCGAACATCTTCCGTTACGTGCAGAACTCGGTCATCGTCACTTCGCACTCCAAGGACCTCGCCCTTCCCGGCGAGCGCATAGGCTACTTAGCTGCGAGCCCGAACATGAAGAACGTGGAGCAGTTCATGGAGGGGGCGGTCTTCTCCAACCGCGTGCTCGGCTTCGTGAACGCGCCCGCCCTCATGCAGCGCCTGGTGGCGGGGCTGCAGCACGTCTCCGTGGACATCGACGCCTACCGCGTGAAGCGCGACCTCCTCTACGATTCGCTCACCGCCATGGGCTTCTCCATGGTTAAGCCCGACGGTGCCTTCTACCTCTTCCCGAAGTCGCCCCTGGCCGATGACGTCGAGTTCGTCAAGATGGCCCAGAAGCACCGCATCCTCCTCGTCCCCGGGGCGGGCTTCGGCGCACCGGGCTTTTTCCGCATCGCCTACTGCGTGGACAAGGGGATGATCGAGAGGAGCCTCCCCGCCTGGAGGAACCTCGCCCGCGAAGCGGGGCTTTCCGGCTAGCAAGGGAGCGTAATGACCGACACCATTCTGATAGTGGACGACGAGGAGGGAATCCGCTCCTCGCTCGCCGGGATCCTCGAGGACGAAGGGTACCGCACCGTGTGCGCCGCGGACGGCGTCGAGGCGCTCGCCATGTGCAACAAGGAGCTCCCGGGGCTCGTGCTCCTCGACATCTGGATGCCCAGGATGGACGGCATCGAGACGCTCAAGCGCCTGAAGGAGCTGCATCCGGGGCTGAACGTCATCATGATGAGCGGTCACGGCACCATCGAGACCGCGGTCAAGTCCACGAAACTCGGTGCCTACGATTTCATCGAGAAGCCGCTCTCCCTGGAGAAGGTGGTGGTCACGGTGGAAAACGCCCTCGCCATGACGCGCCTGAAGGAAGAGAACGCGGCGCTTCGGGGCCAGGTGCAGCAGGGACACGAGATGATCGGAACCTCGGCCCCCATGCAGCAACTGGCCGACCAGATCCGCTTGGTCGCCCCCACCAACGCCTCGGTCCTCATCACCGGCGAGAACGGCACCGGCAAGGAGCTCGTGGCCCGCTCGGTGCACTATCACAGCCAGCGCCGCGACAAGCCCTTCATCGAGATAAACTGCGCCGCCATCCCAGAGGAACTCATCGAGAGCGAGCTCTTCGGTCACGAGCGGGGCGCCTTTACCGGTGCCGTCGCGCAGAAGAAGGGGAAGTTTGACCTGGCCGACGGCGGGACCCTTTTCCTGGACGAGATCGGCGACATGTCGCTCAAGACCCAGGCGAAGGTGCTGCGCATCCTGCAGGAGAAGAAGTTCGAAAGGGTAGGGGGGACGCGGACCATGGAGGTCGACGTCCGCATCGTGGCCGCCACCAACAAGCTCCTCGAGGAGGAGATCAAAAACGGCACCTTCCGCGAGGACCTCTACTACCGCCTCAACGTGGTCCCCTTCAAAGTGCCCCCCCTGCGCGAGCGTCGCGAGGACATCCCGCTCCTGGCCGGCTACTTTCTGGAGGCGTTCTGCGATCAGGAGGGGAGGGAGAGAAAGCGCATCGTCCCCGAGGCGATGGATGCACTCAAGCGCTACGACTGGCCCGGTAACGTCCGGGAGTTGAAGAACATCGTCGAGCGCCTGGTGATCATGACCCCCGGCGGCACCATTACGCTGAACCACCTCCCCGACTACCTGAACACCGCGGCCGAGCGCGAGGCGGGCGCGGGGAAACTCGACAGCGTGCTGGAGCTTTCCAGTTTAAGGGAGGCGCGCGAGGAGTTCGAGCGCGAGTTCATCATCCAGAAGCTCGAGGAGAACGACTGGAACGTCTCCAAGACCGCCGAAGCGATCGAACTGGAGCGGAGCAACCTGCACAGAAAGATCAAGAGCTACGGCATCGACATGAAGAAATAGAAGCCGTCAGTACCGTATCCGAAATCTTGCGCCGTGACTTTCCCTGGTCACGGCGCTTTTTTTTTCAAAGACGGTCAACAATTGTCGGCACTGAGAGCGGAGCTGGAGATGGTTGAGCGGTACCAAAAAATAATATATAGTGTGCGGGGGAGGACAGGTTATGGCTAAGAACACCAGCATAACGCTCGGAGAGCACTTCGAAGATTTCATCAACGAGCAGATCCGTGAAGGTAACTTCAGTTCGGTAAGTGAAACCGTCCGCGCGGGATTGCGCCTTCTTGAGGAAAACGACGTGAAGCTCAAACTCCTGCGCAAGGCACTGCAGGAAGGCGAGGCGAGTGAAAGGGTGGCATGTTCACTTGACCAGCTCCTTGCCGAGTTGAATGCGGAAGAGGCCTAATCGTGGCAGGCAGATATTTCCTGAGGCAAAAGGCAAAGGAAGACCTCATGGAGATAGGCCGATACACGTCTAAGACATGGGGGCGAAAGCAAAGAGACGCCTACCTGGCGGCGTTATACAAGTGCTTTGAGAAGCTGGCCGCTGGTGGGCTGCACGTGCAGGACTGCTCACATATTTTGCCCGAATATAAGCGGTATCACTGCCAACGGCATCTGATCTTTTTTAAGGACACCGTCGACGGAGACGTTGATATCATCCGTGTCTTGCACCAAGCGATGCATGTCAAGGATCGCCTTCTCGGCCGCTGAGTACAAAGCTGCAAAGAAAAAAGGGGAGCCATGTTCTTCAGACTATTTCTCATCTTCCTCATCGTCCCGGTCATCGAGATCTACCTCATCATAAAGGTGGGGCAGGTCATCGGCGGCGTCGCCACCGTCTCGATCCTCCTTGCCATGAGCCTTCTGGGCGCCTGGCTCATACGCCACCAGGGAGGGCGGGTGCTCGGCCAGATCCGCGACGAGCTGGCCCAGGGGCGGCTTCCCGCGGCGCAGCTTTTAGACGGCGCCCTTATCTTCATCGGCGGCGTGCTCCTCACCACGCCCGGCTTTTTCACCGACTTTCTCGGCATCTTCTTCCTCATCCCCGCTACCAGGCGCGTCATCAAGATGTGGCTCGGTCTCTGGCTGCAGGCGAAAATTGCCCGCGGCGGCTTCGTGGTGCGCCGGCACTTCTGATCCATCCCCCTTCTTCACCCCGTCTTTCCCATTAATTGCACCCCCTCCTTTTTCCGCTACTATTCTTCAATTGCCCGGACTGCCGCGCCGTCCGGGGTGAAAGGAGGAGCCGATGCTGGTCGTTGAGGAGTTTCGCGGCACTAAAGTTACCGAGCAGCGGGTCGAAATGGTGGAGCGCAAGGGGACCGGGCACCCGGACCAGATCTGCGACTGCATCATGGACGCCATCTCGGTCGCCCTTTCCCAGGCCTACCTCGCCGAGTTCGGCGTCATCCTGCACCACAACATCGACAAGGGGCTCCTCGCGGCCGGGCGCGTCGAGAAGCGTTTTGGCGGCGGTGAGGTGCTGGAGCCCATGGAACTCACCATCGGCGACCGCGCTACCTTTACGGTTGCCGGCAGGGAGATCCCGGTACGCGACATCGCCCTCGATGCGGCTAAAGGGTGGATCAGGGGGAACCTGCGCCACGTCGACCCGGAACGGCACCTGGCCTACCGCTTCAAGCTCGCCCCCGGCTCCCAAGAGCTGACCGACATCTTCGCACGCCCCGGAGCGGTGAGGGGGGCGAACGACACCTCCGCCGCGGTAGGCTACTATCCCTTGAGCCCCACCGAGTGCGCCGTCCTTTCCCTGGAACGGGAGCTGAACGGCGAGCGCTTCAAGCACCTCTTCCCGGAGACCGGCGAGGACGTGAAGGTGATGGGGCTTCGCTACGGTGACGAACTGGAGCTGACCGTCGCGATGCCCCTGCTCGCGGCAAAGGTGAACTCCGAGCGGGAATACTTCGAGAGGAAAGAGGCCGTCGCGGCAGAGATGCGGTGCTTTTTGGAGGCGACCTGTACCGGCTTCGCCCGGGTGCGGGTCTACTACAACACCCTGGATCAGGCGGGGCGGGGACTTGGGGGCGTCTACCTCTCGCTTCTCGGTACCTCGGCCGAGGACGCGGATTCCGGACAGGTCGGGCGCGGCAACCGGGTGAACGGCGTCATCCCGATCGGGCGTCCCATCGGCACCGAGGCCGCGGCCGGTAAGAACCCGGTAAGCCACGTCGGCAAGATCTACAACCTCCTGTCGCACAAGATGGCCCGCTCCATCTGCAAGTCGGTCCCCGGGGTGCAGGGTGCGAACGTCATGCTCCTGAGCAGGATCGGCGCGCCGGTGGACGAGCCGCAGATGGCCGACGCCCAACTCGTCATGGAGCCGGGGGGGGAGGTCGCCCAGGTTGAAGAGGCGGTGCGGGAGGTCATGCGGCGTGAGTTCGCCTCGATTAACGACTTCTGTCTCGCCCTTGCCAGGGGAGAGTACCGGGTCTGCTGAAAAGTTTCTAAAGTCGCAGTGATTACTGCCGAATACACCTGTGTACTGTTTTGCCGGCTGATGAGCCGATATGGTAGTTCAACTCGGAAGCGAGGAGGATGGAAATGGGGCTTGATGCCGCGGTCTTGAGCGATGCCAATACCACCGAAGAAGCGGTCCGGAAGACCATAGCCGATATAACCCGCGGGGTGTTCTCCACGATGGTCATGCTCGACGTGGTAGACGAACCCCCTCTGGACGAGCCGGTGCTCAACTTCCACGAGACGGTCACCAGTATGGTCGGCCTCGCCGGGAGCCATACCGGGATCCTCGCAATACACTGCCCGAAGCGGCTGGCGCTCCAGGTCACCTCGAACATGCTCGGAATGGATATCACCGAGGTGGATGACGATGTGAACGACGCCATGGGAGAGATCGCCAACATGGTCGGCGGGGACGTGAAGCACATCTTCTCCCCCGGCGGGGCGGACATCAACCTCTCCATCCCAACCGTCATCTACGGCAACGACTACGCCCTTGAGAGCGTCTCCAGTGCCGAGTCCCTCGTGATGCCCTTCATCTGCGGCGACGATCGTTTCCTGCTTTCCTTCAAGATCGGCAAGTAGCCCCCCCCTTTAGCGGCCACCCAAGCGGTGGCCGCCGCACCTCCGCTCGGTTCCCTCAAGACAAATCCCCCTGTCCCCCCTTCGCGAACCGCGCTACGGGGGGCAGGCTCCCCCTTCGCTAACTGCGCTACGGGGGGCAGGCTCCTCATTCGCAAAGGGGGGAGCGCGAGGTCACCTGCGACGCTTCGTGGACTGCTCTGTTCTTCTTTCGGGGAATTTTCCTATAACCCTTGAAAGGGCGATGCCCCCTCCGCATCCCCGTCCAGACGACCGCTTCTGCCGTCCAACCACTACAAAAGGTTGACAAGGTGCCGGTTAGCGTTGAAAATGAGCACCTGTTGAGATTAGCAAGCCAGGGCACCTTCTTGGCGAGCCATGAACTACCGGAGGGTAATTGGACACCGTCTTCGTCGAACTGCTGGTCATAGCCGTCCTCATACTGCTGAACGGATTTTTCTCCTGCGCTGAATTCGCCATCGTCTCCATAAGAAAAAGCCGCGTTGCGCAACTGGTCTCCATGGGGAACCAGCGCGCCGCACTGATCGAGTCGCTGCAAAAGGACCCGCACCGACTGCTCGCCATCGTGCAGATCGGCGTCACCGTCGTCGGCTCGACCGCTTCCGCGGTGGGCGGTGTCATCGCGGTCGATTACATCCGTCCCGTGTTTCTCATGTCCCCCTTCGCGATGGTCAGAAACGCCGCTGAGCCGCTCTCCATCGGCCTGGTGGTAAGCGCCATCTCCTACCTCTCCCTCATCCTCGGGGAACTGGTCCCGAAGACCATCGGGCTTCAGTACGCGGAACAGGTGGCGCTGCGCGTGGCGCAACCGATCAACCTCCTCGCCCGCGTAGCCGGCGTCCTGGTCTCGGTGCTCAGCTTCTCCACCAAGGCGACGCTTGCCCTGTTCGGGCTGAAGAGCGAGGGGGAGGCCTTCGTCACCCGGGAGGAGGTGCAGCATATCGTCGCCGAGGGACACGAGAGCGGCATCTTCAGCGAAACCGAGCACACCTTCATCGACAACCTCTTCGATTTCACACACACCGCCGTGCGGGAGGTCATGGTGCCGCGTACCCGCATCGTCGCCTTCGACCTGAACCAGTCCAACGAGGAGATCCTGAACGGGGTGCTGGACAACATGTACTCGCGCTACCCGGTCTACCTAGGGAGCATCGAGGAGACGGTGGGGTTCATCCACGGCAAGGACCTCCTGGGGCGCATGGTGCGCGAGCCGGACTTCGACATCCGCTCCATCGTCCGTCCCCCCGTCTTCGTTCCGGAAGGAAAGAAGGTGAGCGACCTTCTAAAGGAGATGCAGAAGACCCGCGTGCATATGGCGTTCGTGGTGGACGAGTACGGCAGTATCAGCGGCATCGTCACCACCGAGGATCTGCTCGAGGAGCTGGTTGGGGAGATCGAGGACGAGCATGATGTCGGGGAGCCTAGCCGGGTGCAGGTGATGGCGGACGGGAGCTATCTGGTCGATGCCTTCATCTCGGTCTCCGATCTGGAGGACCTGCTGGAGATCGACCTGGGTGAGGACCTTCCCTACGACACCCTGGCCGGGCTCATCCTGGACCGGATCGGTCGTTTCCCCGAACAGGGGGAGAAAGTGGCGTTCGGCGAGTATCTGCTCACCTGCGAGGAAGTGACCCGGACCGGTATCACCCAGGTCCGGATCGTGAAGCGGGAGGAGGAGAAAGTAACAGAACCGGAGTGATGCCGCGCCCGGCGGCGACCTCACGAGGTCCGGTCACCTTTACCTGTGCTGCTTTTTGGTCAGGAGCACCGACGTCAGGATGGAGATGGTGAGGGCGCCGATGATGACGCCGAGGGAGAGCACGAGCGGGATCTCCACCACGTTGGAAAGGAGCATCTTCGCGCCGACGAAGGCGAGGATGACCGACACTCCCAGTTTGAGATGGGTGAACATCTCCATGACGTGGGCCAGCAGATAGTAGAGCGAGCGCAGCCCCATGATGGCGAAGATGTTGGAGCTGTACACGATGAAGGGGTCGTGGGTGACCGCGAGCACCGCCGGAATGGAGTCCACCGCGAAGATCACGTCGCTTGATTCCACCACGACCAGGGTCAGGAAGAGCGGGGTGGCGGCCCAGATGCCGCGCCTTTTTATGAAGAAGCGGTCGCCCCGCGCCCTCTTGGTGATGGGAACGAAGCGCCGGACCAAGCGTACCATCGGGTTGTTCTCCGGGTGCACCTCCTCGTCGCCGCCGAAGGCCATTTTGAACCCGGTGTAGATCAGGACGACGCCGAAGACGTACACCATCCAGTGGAAGCGCTCGATCAGTCCGATCCCCACCATGATGAAGATGCCGCGCATCACCAGGGCGCCTATGATCCCCCACTTCAGTATCTTGGGCTGCAGCGCCCGCGGGACCTTGAAGTAGGAGAAGATCATGATGAAGACGAAGAGGTTGTCGACGGAGAGCGATTCCTCGATGATGTAACCGGTGAAGAACTCCAGAGCCTTTGCCGATCCAAGGACGTACCACACCCCGGCGTTGAAGAGCATGGCGAGCCCGATCCAGACCACGGTCCAGGTGAGCGCCTCCCTAAACTTGATCTCATGGCTCTTCCGGTTGAAGACGAAGAGGTCCAGAACGAACATCACCGTCATGATCACCGCGAAGGCGATCCACATCATCTCATTGTTTGTCAAAACTCCCCCCGGTTAACGTTCCATCTGTTCAAGCCGCGCGATCCGCTCCTCCATGGGAGGGTGCGTGGAAAAAAGCCTCATAAGGGCACCGGCGCTCAGCGGGTTCACGATGAACATGTGCGCCGTTGCGGGGCGCGCCTCCTGCATCGGCAAGACGTGCGAGGCCTGGTCCAGCTTCCTGAGCGCGTTGGCGAGGGCGCGCGGCCTGCCGCAAAGCCTGGCACCGCTCTCGTCCGCCAGGTACTCGCGGCTTCTCGACACCGCCAACTGGATCAGCATGGCGGCGATGGGGGCTATGATGGCGAGTGCCAGGCCGCCCCATCCCCCTCCCTCGTCATCGTCACTGCGGGAGCCGAAGATGGCGGCCCACTGCACCATGTTCGCCAGCATGGAGATGGCGCCGGCTATGGTCGCGGCTATGGTGGATATGAGGATGTCGCGGTTTGCCACGTGGCTTAGTTCGTGCGCCATCACCCCCTCCAGTTCCTCCGGGGTGAGGATGCGCAGGATCCCCTCGGTCGCGGCCACCGCCGCATGTTCGGGGTTTCGCCCGGTGGCGAAGGCGTTGGGGGATTCGGACGGGATGATGTAGACCTTGGGCATGGGAAGCCCCCCCTGCAGCGCCAGTCGGCGCACCATGCCGTAGAAGGCGGGGTTCTCGCTTTCGGTGATCTCCTGCGCTCCGTACATGCGCAGCACGATCTTGTCGGAGAACCAGTAGGAGAAGAGGTTCATCACGCACGCCATGAAGAAGGCGAGGTACATGCCGCCCCGGCCGCCGATGGCGCTTCCCAGGGCTACCATGATCAGCGTGAGCGTGGTGAGCAGGACTGCGGTCTTGAATCTGTTCATGACGTTACCTCCTGAGCCTCGTGGACTGGTCAAATAAAAAGACCTTTACCCAGGCGCTTGAAGCACTGGATAAAGGTCTTGCCTGCCGACAGGATTGTCATGCCCCATGTCCGGGCCTTTTGGCCGTCTTGACGAACACGGGTCGGTTGCGGTTCAACCGTTGGCTACTCCCCTTTACCTTGGTGAAATATAGGTAATGGTCGGCCGGGTGTCAACCGTTTCTTTTCCCACGCCGCGCCGGGGAAACGGCTTCAGCCGGCGATGCTTTCGGTGAGGAGAATGGCGTCGGCCAGCTGGCGCATGGAAATCCTCCGGTCCATGGCGAGCCTCTGCATCCGGCGGAACGCCTCCGCCTCGGAGAGCTTGTCCCGCTCCATGAGGCGCCCCTTCGCCTTCTCGATCACCTTCCTGCTCTCGATGCTCTCCTTTAGAGAAGATACCTCCTCCTTCAAACGCTCCACGCGCCGCGCCGCCGCGATGGAGAGGACGAGCGCCGCCACCAGCTCGTCTTCGCGCACCGGCTTCGCGAGGATGGTGGATACCGTCGCTTCACCCCAGGTCTGCACCTCCTCCACCTCGCTGCTCTCCGCGATCATGATGATCGGCAGGCTAAGCTTTTCCCAAAGCCGTTTCGCCACGCTTTTGATCTCTTGGTCTGCGGCGAGGTATTCGATGACGGCCACCTCTGGATGGTTGGACAGCGTCTCGTTCAACAGCTCTCCCGGGCTCCCCGGTGCTATTATTTCAGCAAAACCTCGATCCCTGAGCCTCTTTTTTAGGCTGACCAGGAGTTCCTCGTCGCGCATGTACAGGACCGCTTTTCCCATGTGTTTCACCCCCTTACGACGATTGACACCGCCTTGAAATGACAGGACGACAGGTAAAGAGCACAGAGCGTTCCAAAAACGACAGCATCGGTGCCGTACCACTGTAAAAAAAAAACGCGGATGTCGTGAGCCGTTGCACCATGAAACCGATCCCTTCTCCGCTAATTTCATTAATGTTTTTCGGCGCGGCGCCGATAAGGTCCTCGTCGCGTCAACAACGTCGCAATTCCGGTGCAAAGGTCACCCATGCCCTCTGGTTACAGGTCACTTCAGTGTATCAGCAGAAATACCATGCTCCTGGCGATCTGCGCCTTGCTGCTGCTCCTCCTGTACGTCGCGGCGCTGCGCCCCCAGGCATGGTCGGTGAGTGCGGTGGCGATGCTGTTTGTGGCGGGCATTCACCTCCTGCGCCTTAAGTGGCGCCGGCAGGCCGAGGACGAATTGCGCCGCAGCGAAGAACAGCTCCGCATCTCGCAGCGCATAGCACAGATCGGAAGCTGGGACTGGGACATGGCAAGCGGGAGGCTGGACTGCTCCGAAGAGCTCTGCCGGATCTTCGCCGTCCCCTTCGAGAAGGCGCCCGCGAGTTACCGGGCCTTTCTCGCGCTGCTGCCGGAGACTGGGCGCGAGACGGTGGCCATCGCGGTCGAAAAGGCGCTGAACGGCGGGGATTCCTTCGCCGTGGAGTACGCCCTGCTCCGGCCGGGAGGGGGAGAGCGCATCCTCGAGGAGGTCGGCGAGGTTTTCCGTGATACCTCCGGGACGCCGCTTAGGGTCGTCAGCGTGGTGCACGACGTGACCGAGCGCAAGGAGGCGGAAAGCGCGCTCTTCTTCGAAAAGCGCTACCGCGGCCTGATCGAGAACCTGCCGCAGCGCATCTTCCTCAAGGACTGCAACCTCGTCTATCTCTCCTGCAACTCCAGCTTCGCGCGTGAACTGGGCTTGCAGCCGGCCGAGGTCTTCGGCAAGACCGACTACGATATCGTCGCCCCCCCCCTCGCCAAAAAGCGGCAGGAGGAGGACGCCAGGGTGATGCAGGAAGGGTGCGCCGTGGAGCACGACGAGCTGCGCGAGAAGGACGGCACCTGGGTCAGCAAGTCCCTCACACCGCTTAAGGACGATCGCGGGCGGGTTTACGGCCTTCTGGGGGTTCTTACCGACATCACCTTCAGGAAAAAGGCCGAGGAACAGCTGAAGGAGAGCGAGGAGCGCTTCCGCAACACCTTCGAGCAGGCCGCGGTCGGCATCTGCCATATCGCCCTCTCCGACATCCTGATCAGGATCAACAGCCGCTTCTGCGACATCCTGGGGTACGGCCAGGACGAACTGATGGGATGGACCCTCGAGCAGACCATCCATCCGGAAGACCGCACCGCCGAGCAGAGCCACCTCTCGCGGCTCATAAACCGGGAGATCGACAACTACAGCATAGAGATCCGGCAGATCCGAAAAGACGGCTCGCTCGTATGGGTCAACCTGACCAAGTCGCTCGTCTGCGCCCCGGGAGGGGAGCCCAAGTACCTGATCGGCGTGGTCGAGGACGTGACCGCAAAGCGCGAGGCGCTGGAGCTGCGCCGCGAGCGCGACCTGGTGCAGGCGGCAAGCCGCGCCAAGAGCGAATTCCTCGCCAACATGGGGCACGAGATCCGCACCCCGATGAACGCCGTCATGGGGCTGAGCCGCCTGGCCCTGAAGACCGAGCTTACCCCGAAGCAGCGTGACTACCTGGAGAAGATCTGCTCGTCGAGCCGGACCCTTTTGAACATCATCAACGACATCCTCGACTTCTCGAAGATCGAGGCGGGGAAGGTCGAGCTGGAAAAGACCGAACTGAGCCTTCATGAGGTGCTGGGAAACATCTCCGACATGCACCACCTGAAGGCGCAGGAGAAGGGGATCGAGTTCAGGGTGCGTCTCGCCCCCGAGCTCCCCAAAAAGCTCATGGGGGACCCGCTGCGCCTTACCCAGGTGCTGAACAACCTGATCGGCAACGCCCTCAAGTTCACCCAGCGCGGCGAAGTGGTGCTCGCTGTGAAGCCGGTCGGCCATGATGAGGGGGAGGTCGCCGTGGAGTTCAGCGTCCAGGACACCGGCATCGGCATCACCCCCGAACAGATGGAGCGCATCTTCACCCCGTTCACCCAGGCGGACAGCTCCACCACGCGGCGCTTCGGCGGTACGGGGCTTGGCCTCTCCATCAGCCGGCAGCTGGTCGAGCTCATGGGGAGCGAGCTCAAGGTGCATAGCGTTCCCGGCGCCGGAAGCAGCTTCTTCTTCACGGTCGGCTTCGCCCTTCCACCCGCCGGCAAGGCCGTGGTAGAGAGCAAAGAGGTACAGTTGCGCAGCATGCGCCTGCTCTTCGTCGACGGCGACGCCGCTTCGGTCGAGGGGGTCGGTGAGATGCTGCATGGGATGCCGATGGAGCTCTGCTCCGTTGCCGACGTGGCGGAGGCGCTCGATGCGCTCGAGGACGACACGGCGCATCCTTTCGACCTGGTGGTAGTCGACGGCGCCACTGCGGGCGTCGGCGGGGTGGAAAAGCTCTGCCGCAGTATCGGCAGCCGGTACCACGGTCGCATTCCGGTAATCGTTGCCGCAGCCGCGGAGCAGTTGGAAGAGGTGCAGCAGGCCGGGGACGAGTGGGGGGTGAGTGCGGTGTACGCAGCTCCGGTGCGTCCCTCGCTCATGGTGGACGGCATGATCCGGGCGCTCTCCCGCGCGGCGGAGCAACCGCAGGCACGGGCGACCGCTGCGGGCGCGGCAAGGGCGGTGAAGACCGCATCCGAAGGCGCTTTCGAACCGCAGCGCTTCACCGCGGAGAAGGGGAAGCTGGAGCGGCTTTTGGCCCGCAACAGCCTTGATGCCAAGCGGCAGTTCGAGAAATTCTGCGCCCAGGTCCCCCGCGGCGAATACACCAACGAGTTGCAGGCGTTGCAGGCCTGCATGGAAAAACTCGATTTCAGAAAGGCGCGGCAACTGCTCGCCATATTCCCGGCGCCCCAGTAAGCGCCCCGAGCGAGGGAGAATACATGAAACGCCAGACGGTCATGATCGTCGACGATACACCTGCCAACATCGAGATCCTGAGCGAGAGCCTGGGGGATGACTACGAGCTTTTCTTCGCGACCAGCGGAGCCGACGCCCTGGAACTCATCCGTGCGGACAAGCCGGACCTGATCCTGCTCGACATCATGATGCCCGGGATGGACGGCTTCGAGCTCTGCACCATCCTGAAAAGCGACCCCGCCACGCGCGACATCCCGATCATCTTCGTCACCGCCATGATCGAGGAGGAACAGGAGATCAAGGGGCTCGAGCTGGGCGCCATCGACTACCTCACCAAGCCGATCAGCCCGCACATCGTGAGGGCGCGGGTCAAGAACCACCTGGAGCTCAAGCGCTACCGCGACCTCCTGGAGACCCTGGCGAGTGCCGCCGATCGGGCCAAAAAAGAGTTCCTGCGCAGCGTAAGCCACGAACTGCGCACGCCGCTCACCCCGATCATCGGGATGACCGACCTCGTGCTGAACAGCGAGGAGGATGACAACAAGCGCAAGTACTTGGAGATGGTCCAGAAATCGGCCCTGCGGCTTCTGGGGATCGTGGAGGACCTCATCGAGACCAGCAGGCTGGAAGGGGAGGGGGGAGCCCCGGAGAACGCGCCGTTCCAGTTGAAGCCATTCCTGGACACGGTTGCCATGGAAGCGCGCGCCTTGGCGCAGGCGAAGGGGCTGCAGTGTGCCATCCTTCTCGACCCGGCGCTGCCGGCCGCCGTGGTGAGCGACCAGGTGATGCTGCACAAGGTGCTCTGCATGCTGCTCGGCAACGCGGTCAAGTTCACCGCCGAGGGAGGGGTGGGGCTGGAGGTGCGCGTTCAGGAGACGGCCGGGATCCCGATGCTGCAGTTCTCGGTCTCCGACACCGGCGTCGGCATCGATCCCGCGGATCTCGAACGCATCTTCAGCGACTTCACCCAGTCCGACGGCTCGATCACCCGTTCCTTCCCCGGGCTGGGGCTCGGGCTCACCCTCGCGCGCCGCATGACCGAGCTCATGGACGGCAGCATCTGGGCCGAGAACGCGCCCGAGGGAGGCTCCGTTTTCCAACTGCAGATCCCGCTGGTGCTCCCGTAACCGCGTCCGCTTCCTGAGCGCCCCGTGCTGCCAATATTCGCTTGACCTGTTATCTACGGTCGCGTACGTTCTTGCACGAGGTGATTGAAATGAACATGGTTTCCGCCGGTGCTGCGCATACAAGAAAGCACGTCCACGTCGCCTGCGCCGTGATCGAGCGGGACGGGCTGGTCCTGTCGGCCCGGCGCAGCGCATCAATGAACCTGCCGCTTAGGTGGGAGTTTCCGGGTGGGAAGATCGAGCCCGGGGAAGGACGGGAGGAATGCCTAAAGCGTGAACTGGTGGAGGAAATGGGTGTGGAGATCGCCGTCGAGCGCCCGCTCACGCCGGTCACCCACAGCTATCCCGCCTTCGATGTGACGCTCTACCCCTACATCTGCAGCATCGTATCCGGTGAAATCACCCTGCATGAACATTCGGCGATGACCTGGCTTCCTCCGGCACGGATGCTGGAGCTCGACTGGGCCGACGCCGACCTCCCCATCATCCTGGAGTATCAGGGGCTTTTCTAGAGAACCAGCTCCTGGGAGTCCTCGAGAACGTCCAGCAGGTCGTCCATCTCTTCCTGGGTGAGCTGCAGGATCGCCGCCTCGGTCTGCTCGGCGAGATCGAGGTCGGCATCCCGCACCAGCCCGATCCCTTTCATCCGGCATGCCGTGTTAACGAGCCGTACCACGGTCAGTACGATGTCCTGGGTGTCGAAGTTCTCATCGTGGTGATTGGCGACCACGTTGTAATAGACCTTCGGCATGTTCCAGTGCTCCATGAGCCGGCATCCCTGCTCTATGTGCAGCTCCTCGAAGATCTCCAGCAACAGGTCCTCTTCCAGCGCCGCCTGTGCCACACCCATCTGGTTCAGCCGCTCCAGCGACTTCAAAAGGTACAGCTTGCCGATGTCGTGAAGAAGCCCCGCCATGTACGCCTGGTCGGCGTGCTGCGGGTATCCCGCCCGGCGCATGAGCCAGCGGCTCCCCAGGGCGCAGGCGTGGCTGTGCAGCCAAAGCGACTGCATGAACCCGTTGATGATGCGGTTATCCGAGGCGTGGAGGCTCGCCTGGGAGGCCGCCATGGCGAGGTTCGTTATCTCCTGCGCCCCCAACCTCACCGTAGCCTCCTTCACCGTCTCGGCGCGTACCCGCCCGATGTACAGCGGGGAGTTCGCCATCTTGAGGATCTGGCCGGCGAGCGACTGGTCCTCGTTGACCAGGTCCGTCACCTGGCCCATCGTGAAGTCCGTCGTTTGCAAAAGGTGGACGAGCCTCAGCGCGATGGGGTGGAATACGGGAAGGTCGATCGGCTGGTTACCCAGCAGACGCCTGATGGTGAGGGAGAGGGGCATGGTGATTCTCCTTGAACGGTTTACGGGCCGGCGGCCAGTGTAGTTCAGAAAAGAAGGTGATACCAGTACAAATCGGCATCCGGCGCTCAAACTTGAGTACGCAACGCAGCATTCCCGTCGAGGGGTGGGCAGGCGAAAAAGTGTTGCCTTACGAAGGCGATTCGGTCAAGTATGGATGCGCAGCTAATCAGGAACACGGAGCAGATATGTCGGCAGATTATAAAGGCAGGAAGATAGCCGTCGCCATGAGCGGCGGGGTGGATTCATCGACGGTCGCCGCCCTTTTGAAAGAGCAGGGTGCGGAGGTGATCGGCATCAACATGAAGCTGTTTCGGCGCGAGGGGGAGGACCCGCAGGCAAAGGGGGACGCCCAGGTGGTCGCCGAGTACCTCGGGATAGAGTTTCACCAGGTGCATCTGGAAGAGGAGTTCGGGCGCCTCATCATGGACGATTTCCGCACCCAGTACCAGGCGGGGGAGACGCCGAACCCCTGCGTGCGCTGCAACCGCTACGTGAAGTTCGGCCTTCTCCTGGACAAGGCGCTCGAGCTCGGCGCCGATTACCTCGCCACCGGCCACTACGTGCGTACCGGTTGCGACGAGGAGGGGACCTACCACCTGCTTAAGGCGCATTACCTCGCGAAGGACCAGTCCTACTTTCTGTACACGCTCACCCAGCGGCAGCTCTCACACGTCATCTTTCCGCTCGGGGAAATGCCCAGCAAGGATGAGGTGCGACGGCTTGCCGGGGGCTTCGGCATCCCCGTGGCCCAGAAAAGCGACAGCCAGGAGATCTGCTTCGTCCCCGGCGACGACTATGTGGCGTTTCTGGAGCAGGGGGGACGTGTTGCCGGCAAAAAGGGGGACATCGTCCACGTGAACGGGACCGTGCTCGGGCGTCATAGCGGCACGCACCGCTACACCATCGGGCAGCGAAGGGGGCTCGGTATCGCCTGGAAGGAACCGCTCTACGTCGTGGCCATCGACGCGGTCGGGGGGAAGGTGGTGGTGGGGGAGGTGGGTATCCTCTACGCCTCCGGGCTCGTTGCCTGCGAGCTGAACTGGGTCGTTCCGGTGCATGGGGAAGAGGTGCGGACCACCTGCAAGATCAGGTATCGCCAGCAGCCGATCGAGTGCAGCGTGAGGCTTCTGGGGGAAGGGCGCGGCGAGGTCCGCTTCGCGGAGCCGCAGAAGTCGGTCACCCCTGGACAGTCCGTGGTCTTTTACCAGGGGGACGAGCTGGTGGGGGGCGGCCGCATCGTCCGCGCCCTCGGCACGGAGGAGTAGCCCCCTCGCATCAAAGCAACAGCCTCAAAGCAAAGGGCGCAGAGGCGGCTCCCGGATTTCGGTCCGGGGAGCCGTCCCTGCGCCCTTATTTTTTTGCCAACCTTTTCTCTTTTATTCCAGCGGCCTGTTGCAGAAGCTGCAAACGTTCAGCCACTTCTGGATCGCCTCGGCCTGCTCCGCCCACTGGTTTCCAAGCCTCAGTTCAAGGAAGGCCGCGAAGACGGAGTCGAAGAGCTGGTTCCCCTTCTCCAGAAGGAGCATCCTCTCGAAGAACACCGCCTCGCGCTCCATCGCCTCGTCCACCGTGCTGTCCTTCTCGAGCTTCACCGCAGGGGACTTGAAGGAGGCGAAGTGGAAGAGCTCACCCTTGAGCGTCAGCTTGTAGTGGTCGTCGCCGCTCTCCATATGGAGGGTCGCCTCGGTGATCTGCTTCTTGTTGAGAAGCGCGCTTCTCACCTCATTGAAATGGTCCTGGGGACCCGCCACGGTGATCTTCTGGGCCCCGTTCTCCCCCGACCCCAGGAGCACGACGCGGTCGTCGAGATAGGCGACGAAACCTTCCTTGGCGAGGAGCACCCCCGGCTGGTTCACGGTGTACTCGGAGGACTCGTTCATGGTCTGGTACATGAGCCAGAGCATGAAGTCGGCGCCTAACCACTGGTTTTCCTTGATGAGCTCCAGGTAGTTGTCGCCCCCCGCCTTGTTCGCCTGCTGCAGGAGCGCCTTGTACTCATCGTCTAGTACGCTCTCGGCGCGGGCGTACGGGTGAAACGCGGAGACCCTGAGCCCCTCGAAGGTCTTCTTGAACTGCTCCTCGAAGAGCTCGATCACCTTGGGCGAAAGCGAGCTGAAGGTGAGGATGCCGCTCTTCGTGTCCCAGACCGCGTCATAGGTCGCCGGGGTGGGGAGGGTCTGGGATAGGAGCATGCCGCGCACCGCCTCCTTCAGGTCCTCCCGCTTCTGCTTGGGCACCTTGGTCATGCCCGGGTTTTCCGCCAGGAATTCCTCCTGCGCTTTTTCAAGGTGTGCCTTCAGCACCGCGGAAGGAACGGAGCGCTTGTCGCGGCGCAGGGTGAACATGAAGTAGTGCTCGCGGCAGCAGGCCGCGGGGGAATCGAAGTCGGAGACCCTGGGGTCGTCCAGGTGCGCCCAGCCGACCGAGATCTCCTCGCTCCCCTGGTCAATCGGGTTGAACCGGTTCGCCGCCAACTGCTTGGTGACGAAGTCGTGGAGGTCCTGCTGTTGCGGGATCTCACCCTGAACCTTGAAGTGACAGACGCTTACTGTGTTGGCGAGAATGCCCATCGATGTTTCTCCTTCGGTTTTACGTTTCTTCTCCGCGTGAGCGGGAGAGCATGGATACACCTTTTGCCCCCGAGGGGCAAGTTAAAAACGGGGCGTCACTTCATCTGCTCGAGCACTTTTCCCTTCTCTTTGGCGTACTCCTCGGCGCTCAGCGCCCCTCTGTCGAACTTGTTCTTGAGCGCCTTCAGCTCGTCCTCCGCGCCCGCCTGGGGCTTCACGCCTGCACCTTTCTGGCCCCGCTCCTTCAAGCGGCTCGCCTCGCTCTTGATGTCGACTAAGTCCATCTTAAGTTCGGCATTGCCGTACCAGTGGGTGTATGAGGGGTTCTGATGGTAGGCTCCCTTCACGGTGCGGGCGTAGTCGTACTTCTTCATCTTGAAGAAGAGCCGCTCGATGTGGGAGGTGTCCTCGTAGAGCATCTGGCTGTCGGTCACGAGGCGCGGACCGCTCAACGGGTGCTGCGGTCGGTTTTCCGGCATGGGATCGAGGAGCCCCCGATCATTCAGGTCCCAGATGATGTGCTCCGCCTCCTTCAGGATGGCGAGGCTTTGGGTGCGCACGAGGTCGCCGCGCTCGAGCTCGCGTTTGGCGAAGGCGGGTGCGTGGCAGGCGCTGCAGATGTTCACCATCTCCTTGCGCGCCGGTTCCGCCTTGGCGGCGGGATAGGGGACGCCGCCCGAGTTCATGGTGATGCCGATGGAGACGTTGTGGGTCCCCTTGGGCATGTGGCAGGTCTGGCAGTCCGGACCCGCCTTAGCGCCTGCACTTACGTTCAGCGTGCCGTGCAGCGAGGTCTGCCACATCTCCCACTGCGGGTGGTCCGGCCCCATGTGGCACTTGGCACAGGAGTTTGGATCGCGCACGATCTTCAGGTCGGTCATGTGCTTTGAGTGGCAGGAATCGCAGGCGTCCTCGACGCTGTGGCAGTAGTTGCAGCCGATCTCTCCCATCTCCGGGGACTGCTTCAAAAAGCGGGCGCACTGCACGTCCGAGCGCGGCATTTCGTCGCCCGGCTGGTGGCAGAAGCGGCATTCGTCCTTCTTGCGGTCGGGAAGCCCCCTGGTGCATCCCCACCCGGAGTGGAGCCCCATGCCGTGCCTGCTTAAGCGATGCTCCTCGTACGCCTTCTTGTGACAGGGGGCGCAGACCTTCATGCCGACCTTCGCCTCGCCCCTCACGATCTTGTCGTGGTCGCTGCCGTGGCACTTCTCGCACCCGACACCGGCCTTGGCGTGTGCGCTTCCCTGCCACTGGGCCACCGCGGCCGGAGTCTTCTCGGTGTGGCAGGGGATGCATGGTTCGGCGGCGCTGGATACGCGGGGCGCGATGAGTGCAGCGAGGATGGTCGCCGTCAGGACTGCTCGGATCATCATTTACTCTCCTTCTTAAGCTGTTTCCGGTACTCCGTGTCGGTGATGAGCCCCTGGCTGCGCAGGGCGCGCAGTTTGAGCGTCCGTTCCAGGTCGCCTGCGAGGGGAGCGGGCTGCTCGTCCTTCAGTCCGGAGACGAGGTACAGCCGCTCCTTGTACATGATGAGCGCGCCCGTCCCGTCCGGCAGGAAGACCCCTGCGGCGTCGGGTGGGAAGGTTGCGATTTCCTTGTTTTTATGGAAGAGGTGCCCCCCAAGGAGGAGATAGGCTCCCGAAGGGGAGAGGGCGGGCGCGGCCCCGGAGGCGTTCCAGGTCTCCACGTCTTTTCCGGCGGGGAGCGAGATGCGGCGCCCCGGCGAGCCGCCGAGGACGAGCGACTCCCCGTCGGGGGCGTAAGCTACCTTGCCGGCTCCCAACTGCGCCTCGGCGATGCTGCCGCCGGTGCCCGTCGAAAGGTTCTGGACGTTCACCTTGAGGTACGGGTTGAAAAGCGGCGGGTCTTTCACCGTGGTGTAAGCGATCTCGTCGCGGTACGGCGAGAGTGCCACGATCATCTGGTTGTAAAGCAGCGCCTCGGGCAGACGCGCCACCTTGGGGCGGAGCGTCACATCGCCCAGAAGGGTGATCTCAGGCTTTCCGGCGCCGTCCCAGCGGTAAAGACGCGACGCCATCTGGGTTCCGAAGCTGAACTTCTTGACCACGAGGGCGCCCGCCAGGAGCTCCTTATCCGAGCGCCAGACGAGCGAGGTGACCCGCCCATCGACACGCGTCTCCCCCACGCTGTTCCCGGTGCTGTCCAGGATGCGCAGGACGGTGCTCTCACCGGGAGCTATGGCCACAGCCACCCGGTCCCCCGAAGGCGAGAAGCTAAGGAGCTTGGCCGCGGAACCAGCGGCGGCCTTTTCCACCCCCTGCAGGTCGAAAAGGCGGATCGAGCCGCGGTCGACGCAGGCGACCGCACCTTTCGCGCCGGCATCAAATGGTGACCCGGCGTCGCAGCGGGCGAGTGCCTGCACCCGGAACCCTTCCGGCAGCTGTGCCGGCAGGGTGGTGGCGCAGCCGGTAAAAGAGCCCATGGCGATTACGAGCAGCAGGGCTGACAGAGCTTTCTTCATGAGTACCTCCGTTCGGCGAGGCGCCAGTGTACTCGTTTTATCCGCCCAAAACAACACGCAAAGGCTGCGCAGAAAGGGTGTGCGTGTATACTGGATTACCGCGTGCAGCCGCCACCCGCGCCGCTGCCGGGCTCGCCTTGCAGAGAAAATAGAGTCCACGAAGAGCCGCATGTGCCCTGACGTCCCCCCCTTTGCGAAGGGGGGACAGGGGGGATTTAGCCTCGGTCCGACCGCGTACCCAACCCGGAGTTTCCTCCATTAACCCGGAAAAGGAGCAACCCGATGCACGTAGCCCTGCTGCAAATGAGACTTCTCCTCACCAGCCGCACCCTGAAGGAGAAGCGCGCCATCGTGAAGAGCGTGCTGTCGCGGTCGCGTAACCGCTTCAACGTCGCCTGCTCCGAGAGTGCGCTGCACGACCAGCCCGCCGACGCGGAACTTTGCTTCGTCACCGTGGCGGCAAGCCCGATGCGCGCGAGGCAACTGCTGCAGGAACTGGAATCCTGGCTCGTTTCGGAGCGCCCGGATGTGGAGATAACCGATGTCCAGCTCGAGGAGCTCTAGGAAAATTGCGGACTTCCCCGCTGCCTTAAAATGTGTTAGCTTCCGCTTTTATTGAATCCGCTTTATCGGGGTGACCGGGCATGGCGCAAGACGACCTGAACAGACTGACCATCGACAAGAAACGCTATACTCCCGGCGGCGCCAGAACCCGGCGCCCGCGCCTCGTCGCAGCCGTGGTGCTCATCGCCCTTCTCCTGGGACTTTGGACCTTTATTTCCAGGCGCAGCGTCGAGATTGAGGTTGCCACCGTTTCCCTCATCTACCCTTCCCAGACATTTTCCCTTTTGAACGCAAGCGGCTACGTCGTGGCACAGCGAAAGGCCGCCGTCGCCTCCAAGGCGACCGGGCGCCTCGAATGGCTCGGCGTGGAGGAGGGGAGCGTGGTGCGTGCGGGACAGCTGATCGCCCGCCTGGAGAACCGGGACGTTGCCGCGGTGAAGGGGGAGGCCTCGGCTGCCGTCTCCGCGGCGCAGGACAACCTGGAGCAGGCCGGGGTGGAACAAAAGGACGCCGCCCGGGCGCTTTCCCGCGCAAAAGAACTGGTGGGGCAGGGGATCATCGCCCAGGCCGATTACGACACCGCCGAAGCCCGCTATCAGCGCGCCGTGGCCGCCGTGGCGGCGGCCCGCGCCAACGTGAGGCAGGCGCAAAGCGCCCTCAAGGGGGCGGATGCTTCCCTTGACTACACCCTGATCCGCGCCCCCTTCGACGGCGTTGTCCTCACCAAGAACGCCGACGTCGGCGACATCGTTTCCCCCCTTGCCGCCGCTGCCAACGCGAAGGCCGCCGTGGTCACCATGGCCGACATGGGCTCGCTGCAGGTGGAGGCCGACGTCTCCGAGGCGAACCTCGCCAGGGTGAAGGTGGGACAGCCGTGCGAGATCCTTCTCGACGCCCTTCCCGACGTCCGTTTCCGCGGCGCCCTCTACACCATCGTCCCGACCGCGGACCGCAGCAAGGGGAGCGTCATGGTCAAGGTCCGCTTCCTGGACAAGGACCCGCGCATCCTCCCGGAGATGAGCGCCAAGGTCGCCTTTTTGGAGCGCGAACTGCGGCAGGGTGAGGGGACGCCGCGCGTGGGTCTCCCTCCCGCGGCCGTCGTGCACCGCGACGACAAGGATTACGTCTTCAAGGTGGTGAAGGACCGGGCGCAGCTCACCCCCGTTACCCTGGGTGGAAAACTGGGCGACCTGGTGCAGGTCGATTCCGGAGTGAAAGCGGGTGACCGCATCGCCACGAAGCCCCTGGACAAGCTGCGCGACGGCAGCCGCGTGAAGACGGCGGAAAAGTAGCATGGCGCAAACGACCGAGCCCATCGTAAGGATCAGGAACCTCTCCAAGTCCTACCGCCGCGGCACCCAGATCATCCCGGTCCTCTCCGGCATCAGCTTCGATATCGCGAGGGGCGAATTCGTCGCCCTCATGGGGCCCTCCGGCTCCGGCAAGAGCACCCTTTTGAACCTGGTCGCGGGGATCGACAGTGCCGACGAGGGGGAGATCGAGATCGGCGGCGTGGAGATCACCCGCCTTGGAGAGAGCGATCTTGCCCGCTGGCGCGCCGTCAGCGTCGGCTTCATCTTCCAGTTCTACAACCTTATCCCCGTCCTGACCGCCTTCGAGAACGTGGAACTCCCCCTTTTGCTCACCCACCTGAACCGGCGCGAACGCCGTGAGCACGTGGAGGCGGTGCTGAACGTGGTGGGGCTTGCCGACCGGATGGACCACTACCCCTCCCAGCTCTCCGGCGGACAGCAGCAGCGCGTCGCCATCGCCCGCGCCATCGTCACCGACCCGGAGATCCTCGTGGCCGACGAGCCGACCGGTGACCTCGACCGCGCCTCCGCGGAAGAGATCCTCCAGCTCATGGACCGCCTGGTACACGAGTTCGGCAAGACCGTCATCATGGTGACCCACGATCCCCGCGCCGCCGAGAAGGCCCATCTCGTGCGGCACCTGGAGAAGGGCGAGCTGAGCGTGACCTAGATGGGCATTCCCTACTCCTACAGCTTCCGAAACCTATGGACCCGGCGGCTCACAACGGTCCTCACCGCGAGCGGCATGGGGCTCGTCGTCTTCGTCTTCGCCGCGACGCTGATGCTCACCGAGGGGTTGCAAAAGACCCTGGTGCAGACCGGCTCGCCGGACAACGTCATGCTTTTGCGGAAGTCTTCCAACTCCGAGGTGCAAAGCGCGGTGGAACGGGACCAGGCGGCGCTTCTGGAGAGCCAGCCTGAGGTCGCCGTGGGGGAGGACGGCGAGCCGCTTCTCGCGAAGGAGCTGGTGGTTCTCATCAACCTGAAGAAACGGGTGACCGACACGCCGTCCAACGTCATCATCAGGGGAATCACACCCGCTTCCCTCAAGCTGCGGCCGGCGGTCCATCTGAAGGAGGGGCGCATGCCGAGGGCCGGCTCCGCTGAGGTGGTGACCGGGGAGAGCGTGGCGCGCCGCTTCAAAGGGTGCGGACTTGGCGAGACGCTTCGTTTTGCCATGCGTGACTGGCGCGTCGTGGGGGTGTTCGATGCCGGGGCGACCGGCTTCTCCTCGGAGATCTGGGGCGATCGCGACCAGATGATGCAGGCCTTCAGGCGGCCGGTGTACTCGTCGATCATCTTCAGGCTGCGCGACACCACCTCTTTCGACGCCTACAAGGCGCGCGTGGAGGGGGACCCGCGCCTCACCGTAGAGGCGAAGCGGGAGACCCGGTACTACCTGGACCAGTCCGAGGCGATGGCGAAGTTTCTGCGCATCCTCGGGATGGTGCTCACCGTGGTTTTCTCCATCGGTGCGGTGATCGGCGCGACCATCACCATGTACGCCGCGGTTGCCAACCGGGTGACCGAGATCGGCACCCTGAGGGCGCTCGGCTTCCAGAGAAAGAGCATCCTCTCCGCCTTCATCATTGAATCGCTTCTTTTGGGAGTGTGCGGCGGCCTTCTCGGCATCTTCGCGGCCTCGTTCATGCAGCTCATCACCATCTCGACCATGAACTGGGCCTCGTTCTCCGAGCTCGCCTTTTCCTTCACGCTCACCTTCGGCATCGTCTGGAAGTCGCTTCTCTTTTCCGCCGTCATGGGGCTCGTGGGAGGTGTGCTCCCGGCTTTCCGGGCCTCGCGCATGAAGATAGTGGAGGCGCTTCGGGCCACATGAGGTTTCGATGTTCATCCTGAAATACATCCTCCGGAATCTTTTCCGACACAGGCTCCGCTCCGTGCTCACCGTCGTCGGAGTGGCGGTGGCGGTGCTCGCCTACGGCCTCTTGACGACCCTCGTCGGGCTTTGGTACTCAGGCGCCGAGCATGCCTCGGACACGAGGCTCATCACCCGCAATGCCATCTCGCTCGTCTTCCCGCTCCCCATCTCCTACCTGGAGAGGATCCGCGGCGTGCCCGGGGTCACCACGGCCTCCTACGGAAACTGGTTCGGGGCCTATTACAAGGAGCAGAAGAACTTCTTCGCCAACTACGCCATCGAACCGCGCAGCTACTTAGAGCTCTACCCTGAGTTCATCCTCCCTCCCAAGGAGAAAAACGACTTTCTCCTCGACCGCAAGGGGTGCATCGTCGGGGAGCGCCTGGCCCGGACCTACGGCTGGAAGGTGGGGGACCTGATCACCCTGAAAGGGACCATCTACCCGGGCGACTGGGAGTTCGTGCTGCGCGGCATTTACCACGGCAAGGAGAAGGCGACCGAGGAGCGCATCTTCCTTTTCCACTGGACCTACCTGAACGAGACCATGCGTCGCACCGTGCCCAGGCGCGCCGACCAGGTGGGCTATTTCGTTGTCGGCGTGAAGAACCCCGGGCTTGCCCCCGATGTGGCGCTCGCCGTGGACTCCATGTTCAAGAATTCCCTGGCCGAGACCCTGACCGAGACGGAGAAGGCCTTCCATATGAGCTTCGTCTCGATGACCGAGGCGATCATGGTCGCGATCCAGATCGTCTCGTACATGGTGATCGCCATCATCATGGTGGTCGCGGCCAACACCATGGCCATGACGGCACGCGAACGGATCGGCGAGTACGCGACCCTGAAAACGCTGGGGTTCAAAGGGGGGCACCTGGCCGGGCTCATCTTCGGGGAATCGGTCGCCATATCCCTTCTGGGCGGGCTCCTGGGCGTTGCCTTGACCTTCCCGGCCGCACACTGGATCGAGAGCGAGCTCGCCCAGTACTTTCCCTACTTCACCGTCTCCCCGCAGACCCTGCTCTTCGAGGTTTTGGCGGCGCTCTCGGTAGGTGTCGTCTCCGGTATCTTCCCCACCTGGCGCGGCGCCACCATCCGCATCGCCGACGGCCTCAAGCGCATCGGGTGAAAGGCTCTAACGCAAAGACGCCAAGCCGCGAAGGCGCAAAGAGGAAACCAAACTCTTGTATTTTCGATGAAAACCCAGTATAAGACCCCCCTGCCTTTGGTTTTGAACCATTACTCGGTTTGCTTTGCGTCTTTGCGGCTCTGCGCCTTTGCGTTAGAGCCTCTCGCCTTGACGCCTTTTATTTCTTCAGGAGGCTCCCTTTGAGATTTTTCCGCATGCCTAAGGACCGCATCGTCTTGCTTTTGCTCGTGGTGTCCCTCGTCCTGTACCTAGCGGATTACTTCGCGTTCGGCCGCCTGCAGGAGATCGGCTTCGGGTTCATGTCCAACGTCGCTTTCCTGCCGGTCTACGTCCTCTTCGTCACCCTGATGATCGAGCGGGTGCTGAAGGAGCGCGAACGCGAGGCGATGATCAAGAAGCTCAATATGGTGATCGGCATCTTTTTCAGCGAGGTGGGTACGCCGCTTCTGAAGGATCTGCAGGCCTTCTATCAGGACGGGGAGGAGCTCTCCAGGAATCTCAGGGTCAACGTGCGCTGGAAGAATGATGATTACCGCTCCGCCCGTCTTTTCCTCGACACGCACGACGTCCGTCCCGACTCCCGCGTCGGCGACCTCGCCGCTTTGAAGAGCTTTCTCGCCGAGAAGAAGGGGGTGATGCTGTCCCTCATGGAAAACCCGAACCTCCTCGAGCACGATTCCTTCACCGACCTGCTCTGGGCCGTTTTCCACCTGATCGAGGAACTCCAGGCGCGCCATTCGCTCTTGGGCCTGCCGGCAAGCGATATGGACCACCTAAGCGGCGACATGAAACGCGCCCATACCTACCTTCTCATCGAGTGGCTCTCCTACATGGCGCACCTGCAGAAGGACTACCCATACCTCTTCTCGCTGGCGGTCCGCATGAACCCGATGAACCCCGAGGCGCGTGCCGAGGTCTCATAGTAAACAGAAAAAAGTTGCATCTTTGCGGCGGGTATCTTATAAGTATCAGCTCCGCAAAGTGCCACCATCCCTCCTGAAAGGCGACCCAAGGCTTTGAAAGAAAAGCAGACTCTGTCAAAACTCCGTCAGGACATAGATGCGGTTGACGACCACATCCTGGAACTTCTGAACGAGCGGGCAAGGCTCGTGATGCAGGTCGGCGCGGTGAAGACCGAGAACCGCAGCGACTTCCACGTCCCCAGCCGCGAGAGGGAGATCTACGACCGGCTTACCGCGGAGAACCCGGGACCCTTCCCGTCTGAGGCGGTCCGCGACGTGTTCCGCGAGATCATCTCCGCCTCGCTTGCCTTGGAGAAGCCGCTCAAGGTCGCCTTCCTGGGGCCCAGCGCCACCTTCAGCCACCTGGCCTCCATGCAGCATTTCGGACTCTCCGCCTCGCTTTCGCCGGAGCGCTCCATCCCAGCCGTCTTCGAGGCGGTCGAGAAGGGTGAGGCGTATTACGGCGTGGTCCCGGTGGAGAACACCACCGAGGGGATGATCTCGCACACGCTCGACATGTTCATGGAGAGCGAGCTGAAGATCAACGCGGAGGTGCTCCTCGAGGTTTCCCACTTCCTGCTCTCCCGCACCGGGCGTTTCGAGGACATCAAGAAGGTCTATTCGCACCCGCAGCCCTTGGCCCAGTGCCGCAAGTGGCTCGCCGAGAACCTCCCCAACGTGCCGCTCGTGGATGTCGCCTCGACGACACTCGCGGCGCAGATCGTCGCCGAGGATTACACCGCTGCGGCCATTGCCAGCGAGTACGCCTCGTCGATCTACAACCTGAAGATCGTCAAGGCGCGCATCGAGGACCAGGTGAACAACTTCACCCGGTTCCTGGTCATCGGACGGAAGATGGCCGAGCGTTGCGGCGACGACAAGACCTCGCTCATGTTCTCGGTCCGCGACGAGGCCGGCATCCTGCACCGCATGCTGGAGCCGTTCGCCAAGCGCAACATAAACCTCTCCAAGATCGAATCGCGACCGCTTAAGAGGAAGGCGTGGGAGTACATCTTCTACCTTGACCTCACCGGGCACATCGACGACCCGGAAGTGGCCGAGGCGGTGAAAGAACTCTCCACCTGCTGCCAATTCGTGAAGGTGCTGGGCTCCTACCCACGAGCACGCCAATGAGGGAGTCCTAGCATGGTCTACTTCAAGAAGATGGCCGTGATCGGCGTCGGTCTGATCGGCGGTTCGCTCGCGCGTGTCCTGCGTGAGAAGAAGGCCGTGGGTGAGGTCGTCGGCATCGGCCGCGGCGAGGCGAACCTGAAGCGCGGCGTCGAGCTGGGCGTTTTGGACAGTTACACCACCGATGCGAAAAAAGGAGTCGAAGGGGCCGATCTGGTCTTTGTTGCGACACCGGTTTGCAGTATTCCGCAGGTGGTGGCTGAGATCGCGCCGCATCTCTCAAAAGGATGCATCGTGACCGACGGCGGGAGCGTGAAAGAGTACGTGGTTGCGGCATGCGAGCCGCTCATGCCGGAAGGAACCTGGTTCGTCGGCGGGCATCCCATAGCCGGTACCGAACACTCCGGTGTAGAGGCGTCCTTCTCCACTTTGTACCAGGGGAGGCGGTGCATCGTCACCCCGACCGGGAACACCGATCCGGCCGCACTGGAGAAGGTGGTCGAGCTCTGGAAGGTGGCCGGGTCAAACGTGCCGCTTATGGATCCGGTGCAGCACGACTTGGTGGTGGCGGCGATATCGCATCTTCCCCACATGGTCGCCTACTCGCTGGTCAATGCCGTTGACGGTTACGACCGGTTCGGCGGCGATCTGCTCTCCTTTTCCGCCGGCGGGTTCAGGGATTTCACGCGGATTGCCTCGTCCGATCCGGTGATGTGGCGTGATATCGCGCTCACCAACAAGGATGCGATTCTGGAGATGATGGATTTCTTCTCCGGGTATCTGGAAAAGCTGCGCGGCTTGGTTGCCGCCGAAGATGCCGAAGGGCTGCGGGCTTTCTTCCTGAACTCCAAGCAAAAGCGGGACGCGATTCTGTAACAGCAGCAGTCAGCAGCCAGCAGCCAGCAGCCGCCGTCCGACCAGTCCGACCAGTCCGACCAGTCCGACCAGTCCGACCAGTCCGACCAGTCCGACCAGTCCGACCAGTCCGACAAAAAATTGTGAAAGCTCGCACCGAGGTGCTTCATGCAAAGCTATACCGTTGAACCCGCCACCGGCATCCGCGGCGAAATCCGTGTCCCCGGGGACAAGTCCATTTCGCACCGCTCCATCATGTTCGGCTCCATCGCCAGCGGGATCACCCGGGTTTCCGGCTTCCTGCGCGGCGAGGACGCCTTGGCTACCCTGGAGGCGTTTCGCGCCATGGGGGTGCAAATCGACGATGACGGCGAGACGGTCACCATCCACGGCAAAGGTCTGCACGGCCTGGAAGAGCCGGGCGACGTGCTGGATTGCGGCAACTCCGGCACCTCCATGCGCCTTCTTACCGGCCTTCTTGCCGGCCAGAATTTCTTCTCGGTTCTCTCCGGCGACAAGTACCTGCGCGCCCGCCCGATGAAGCGCGTGGTGGGCCCCTTGAGCCGGATGGGCGCCCGCATCAGCGGACGCGCCGGCGGTGAAAAGGCGCCTCTCGCCATCCAGGGGGGAAAGCTGACCGGCATCGAGTACGACTCCCCGGTTTCCAGCGCCCAGGTGAAGTCGGCCATCATGCTCGCAGGGCTGTACGCGGACGGCGAGACCGTGGTGCGCGAACCGCACCTCTCCCGTGACCACTCGGAACGCATGCTGCGCGCCTTCGGCGCCAGGGTCGAGACTTTCCCCGGGGGCGTGCGGGTCTTCGGCGGCCCCGAGCTTACCGGACGCGATATCGTGGTCCCCGGGGACATCTCCTCGGCAGCCTTCTTCATGGTGGCGGCGCTCATCGTACCGGGCTCCGAGCTCCTGATCCGCGGCGTCGGCGTCAACCCGACCCGCACCGGCATCCTCGACATCCTGAAGGGGATGGGGGGAGATATCGAGCTCCTGAACGAGCGCGAGGAGTCCGGTGAACCTGTGGCGGACCTCCTGGTGCGCTCCTCGAAGCTGAAGGCGATGGAGATCTCCGGTGAGGTGGTGCCGCGCGCCATCGACGAGTTCCCCTCCATCTGCGTCGCGGCAGCGCTCGCCGAAGGGACCACCGTCGTGCGGGACGCCTCCGAACTTAGGGTGAAGGAAACCGACCGCATCGCCGCCATGGCGGACAACCTAAGACGCGCCGGGGTTACCGTGACGGAGACGCCGGACGGCATGGAAATAACCGGCGTCGCCTCGCTGAAGGGGTGTGCGGCGGACAGCTTCGGCGACCACAGGATAGCCATGTCCATGACGGTGGCAGGTCTTACCGCAAAAGGGAACACCACGATCTCCGACGTCGAGTGCATCGCCACATCCTTCCCCGGCTTCCGCGAACTCCTTGAGGGGGTAGTAAGGCGTTGAGCGACACAGTAAGAGAAAACGGAGTAATCGTAGCGATAGATGGCCCCTCCGGGGCCGGGAAGAGCAGCCTCACGAAGCTCTTGGCAAGGCGGCTCGGATACATTCACATAGACACCGGCGCCATGTTCCGCGCCGTGGCACTGATGGCCAAGCGGGCGGGAATCGCCGCGGACGACGACGCGGGACTTGCCGAGCTCTGCCGAACCCTTGAGATTACCTTCGTGCGGGACGGCGAGGGGTGCCGCGTCCTTGCGAACGGCGAGGACGTCTCCAGGGAGATCCGCACCGAGGAGATCGGCCTTTTGACCTCTGCCGTATCGGCCAGAAAGCCGGTGCGCGCGGCGCTTTTGACCATGCAGCGTGCCATGGGTGCCAAGGGGGGAGTGATCCTCGAAGGGCGCGACATCGGCACGGTGGTCTTCCCTGACGCCGAGGTGAAGTTCTTCCTCTCCGCCAGCGCCGAAGAGCGCGGCAGGCGCCGCTACCTGGAGCTTGCCGCTCGAGGCGACAGCGCCACCCTCGAAGAGACCATCGCCAAGGTGATCCAGCGCGACCGGCAGGACGAGGGGCGCGAACACGCGCCGCTCAAGCAGGCAGCCGACGCACTCCCCATCGATTCGACCAGCCTCTCCATCGATGAGGTGCTCGCGGTCATGGAGAGGGCAGTGCGCGAACGCATTGCCAAAGGGGAGAAGGGGTAAAGCATGGAAGTCATACTCGCAAAACACGCAGGGTTCTGCTTCGGGGTCAAAAGGGCGACGCACCTGGCCTTCGACGCAGCCGACCGCGGCGGTGACACCTACACCTTGGGTCCCATCATCCATTCGCCGCAGGTCGTGCAGCGGCTCGAAGAGATGGGGGTCAAGTCGGTGGAGAGCGTCGAGGAGGTCAAAAACGGCGGCACCATCATCATCCGCTCCCACGGCGTCGCCTCGAGCGAGCTTGAGGCTGCGGTGCAGGCGGAACTCGAGGTGGTAGACGCAACCTGCCCGTTCGTCAAGAAGGCCCAGGAGCACGTGGCGACCCTTTCCAAGGAGGGGTACGACGTGATCGTCGTGGGTGACGCCGTGCACCCCGAGGTGCAGGGGATCGTATCCTATGCGACGGGGCGGGTATACGTGGTCAGTTCCGGCAAGGAAGTAGACCGGCTGCCGCGCATGGCCAAGATGGGGGTGGTGGCGCAAACGACCCAGTCCTTCGAACACCTGAATGACGTCGTCGCCTCCTGCCTGGAGCGCGGGGGGGAAACCCGCGTCTACAACACCATTTGCGATGCCACGGCGGTGCGCCAGTACGAGACCAAGAAGCTTGCCGGAGAGGTCGATTGCATGATCGTCATCGGCGGTTTCAACAGCGCCAACACGAAACGCTTGGCCCAGATCTGCCGGGAGCTCCTGCCGCGCACGCACCATATCGAGACCGCCGGGCAGATCGATCCGGCCTGGTTCGAGGGGGTGAGTCGCGTGGGGGTCACGGCGGGCGCTTCGACGCCGAAGTGGTTGATCGATGAGGTGATAGCTCGCATTTCGGCTATAGATGAAGATAAAATAGGTTGATATTTTTGGCCGATGTGCTAGATTAGCTCGATTTTATACGGAGATTACACGAGGGGGTACAGTTTTCGATGGGTGAAGAAAAACGCAGCTTCAAGAAAAAAGATATGCCGATTAGGCGGTTACACGATAATGACGAGGAGCTGGACCAGGCCGAAGGTGGCGAGTTTGCCGACCTTTTCCAGGACAGCCTGAGGCAGCCGCAGAGCGGCGAAGTGGTCAAGGCCGTCGTGGTCCAGATCGAGCAGGACGTGGTGCTGGTCGATGTCGGCTACAAGTCCGAGGGTGCCATCCGCATTGCCGAGTTCATCGACGAGAACGGCGACCTGACCGTCAAGGTCGGCGACGAGGTGAACGTCTACTTCGAGCGCGGTGAGAACATCCGCGGCCACATGGTCCTTTCCAAGAAGAAGGCCGATTCCCAGGTCGCCTGGGAGACCATCGCCGCAGCCGGCGAGGGTGGCGTAATCGAAGGGAAGATCACCGGCAAGGTGAAAGGCGGCATGACCGTAGACGTCGGCGTCGAGGCGTTCCTCCCGGCATCGCAGGTTGACCTGCGTCCCGGCGGCAACATGGACCGCTTCATCGGCCAGACCTACCAGTTCCGCATCCTCAAGCTGAACAGAAAGCGCGGCAACCTCGTGCTTTCCCGCCGCGTCCTTCTCGAGGAGGAGCGCGACAAGGCAAGGACCGAAACCCTCGCGACCCTGAAAGAAGGCGACATCGTGAACGGCCAGGTGAAGAACATCGCCGAGTACGGTGCGTTCGTCGACCTGGGCGGCGTTGACGGTCTCCTCCACGTCACCGACATGTCCTGGGGCAGGCTTGGCCACCCCTCCGAGATGGTGAAGGTGGGCGACACCCTGAAGGTGATGGTCCTCAAGTACGACCGCGAGAAAGGGAAAATCTCCCTGGGCCTCAAGCAGACCGTGCCCGATCCGTGGCTCAACGTGGGCGATCGTTACAGGGAAGGCGAGCGCGTCAGCGGCAAGGTCGTGAGCCTCACCGACTACGGCGCATTCATCTCCCTCGAGGACGGCATCGAAGGCCTGGTGCACGTCTCCGAGATGTCCTGGACCCGCCGTGTACGTCATCCGTCCGAAATCCTCAAGGTAGGTGAGGACGTCGAGGCAGTGATCCTCGGGGTCGATCCGGGCAACCGCAGGATCTCCCTGGGCATCAAGCAGACCGAAGTGAACCCTTGGACCGTGATCGGGGAGCGTTACCCGGTCGGTACCAAGATCGAAGGCCAGATCAAGAACATCACCGACTTCGGTGTCTTCATCGGCATCGAAGACGGCATCGACGGCCTGGTCCACGTCTCCGACATCTCCTGGACCCGCCGCGTGAAGCACCCGGGCGAGCTCTTCTCCAAAGGGCAGACCGTTCAGGCCGTCGTTCTCAACATCGACGTCGAGAACGAGCGTCTCTCCCTCGGCATCAAGCAGCTGGTTCCGGATCCGTGGGAAGAGATCCCCAGGAAGTACAAGCCGGGCTCCAAGGTCAACGGCAAGGTGACCTCCGTGACCGACTTCGGCATCTTCGTCGAGATCGAGGAAGGGATCGAAGGTCTGATCCATGTCTCCGAGATCTCCTACGAGAAAGTCGCTTCCCCGAAAGACTTCGCCAACGTAGGCGATGAGCTCGAGGCGGCCGTCCTGAACGTGGACATGGTCGAGAAGAAGATCGCCCTCTCCATCAAGGCGCTGCAGACCGCGATGGAGAAAGCCGAGATGGCCTCCTACATGGGCAGCCAGGGCGAGGCAACCTCCAGCTTCGGCGATCTCCTCAAGGAGAAGCTGAAGAAGAGCACTGAAGAATAGACCAGTCACTTCGCCGACTGAGTAATCTAATAGTTTTTTGACTGAGGTGTTTAAATGACAAAGAGCGAACTGATCGACAAACTGGTGGAAGTGCGTGGTGCCCTCACCCGCAAAGATTCCGAAGCAGTAGTCTCCATGGTATTCGACGCCATGAGCGAGGCCCTCACCAAGGGCGACAAGGTGGAGATCCGTGGCTTTGGCAGCTTCACCATCCGTGACCGCGAGCCGCGCGAGGCCAGAAACCCGAAGAGCGGCGAGATCGTCAGCATTCCGAGCAAGAAAACCCCGTTTTTCAAGACCGGGAAGGACCTGCGCGAGCGCGTGAACAACATCTAGCAGCAAGTTGAACGGGAATCGGCCCGGATGGCGGAATTGGTAGACGCAAGGGACTTAAAATCCCTCGTTCGCAAGGACGTGCCGGTTCGACCCCGGCTCCGGGCACCACGCATACCCGAAAATTGAACACGAAGAGGGGCCGCTGAAAGCGGCCCCTCTTTTTTTCAGTGCTGTCCCCGATGGTGACGACAGCCTTAGCCCAGGTGATGGAAGAAACGCTCATGGAAAAAGGTGCGCAGATGATGGTCAAGGGGTGCGATCCGGCCGGATGCCAGGCCCTTTGCTGCTACGACGGGGTCTACCTCCTGCCCGGGGAGGCTGAGATGATCCGCGCCGTGGTGCAGAGATACCCAGAGCACTTCCGGAGTCTCCCCGCCGATTTCATCGTGAGCGGTGCATGGCCTGATGGGACCGAGGGGGTAAAGACTGCGACGCGCCCGTTCGCCTTTTCGATAGACGGTTTTCCCCCCCATTTCAACAAAACCAAGTGCGTTTTCGCCACCTCGGATCACATGTGCCTGCTGCAGGCGCTGGCCGTTGAACTTGGCGTCCACAAGTGGACCTTCAAGCCGACCGCCTGCTGGCTCTTCCCGCTTACCATACAGGAGGGAGAACTGGCTCCCCCTCCCATGCCCGGCGAACCCGATCCTGACTACGTCGATGCTTCCTACCCAGGCTACGTCACCTTCGTTCCCTGCGGCAAATTCACTCCGGATGGAGAACCATGGCAGGAGGCATTCGCCGAGGAGATAGCTTTCTTCGAGACGGTCGATCAGCTCCCGCTCTGGGCCAACCGCGGGCTCTCCCTGGAGGAGATCATCGAGCGCGCAAAGCCGTAGTTCTCTTTCTCCCCACTTGCCTCAGCCGCCATGCGCGTCCGTCCCGCGCGTTTTCCAGATCGAGTATGCAAACCCGCCTGCAAGCAGCCCCAACGTGATCGCCAGCGACCACGATGCCGGGAACTTTTCCCATCCCATCAGATTGGAGATGAACACCTTGGAGCCGATGAAGATGAGGACCAGGGACAGCGCGTACTTGAGGTAGGCAAAGCGCGCCATCATCGCTGCCAGGGCGAAGTAAAGGGCACGCAGCCCCAGTATAGCGAAGATGTTGGAGGTGTAGACGATGTAAGGATCGGTGGTGATGGCAAATATCGCCGGAACGCTGTCTACGGCGAAGATCACGTCGGCGATCTCGATCATGAGCAGGGTGAGGAACAACGGCGTGAAATGGGTGCCCACCTTTCCTGACCTGGTATCGGGAAGGCGCACGCTGAAATCCTGACCTTCGATGGCATCGGTCACGCGCAGATGCCGTCGAAGCCACATGAGCAAGGGGTTTCCCGCCAGATCCGTTTCTTCCTGGTGTGTCAGAAAGGCAATCTTCCCCCCGAGCAAGGCAGTCGCCGCGGTGAGCAGGTAGACCGAAGCCTGGACCGCGACCCCTTCGCCGCTTTTCGCCATGCCGACATAGGCGGCGAACCCGAGGGCGGTGCAAACCACTGCCCAGGCCATGGCGGCAGCGTGACGAGCGCCGCGGAACGACTCAAGCACCGACTGCGCTCCCTCGGTCAGCACCAGCAGCTTGTATCCGGTCAGCAGCAGAAACAGCGCAAAGATGTAAAGCACCCACCCGAACTGGGAGACGAGGGTGGCCCCAAGCGCGATCATGATGGCGCGCAGGATGATGACCCCGAGGATGCCCCAAAAGAGCACCCGATGCTGGTATTTCCGTGGAACGGCGAAGAAGGAGAAGATCATGGCGATGACGAAGATATTGTCCATCGCCAGCGATTTCTCGACGACGAAACCGGTCAGGTACTCCAGTGCCGGCTCCCTTCCCATCTCGAACCAGATCCATCCGCCGAAGGCGAGAGCGATGGTGATGTAGAACGAGGAGAGCAGCAGACTCTCCTTCACGCCGATCTCATGCTGGTCCTTGTGCAGCACTCCCAGGTCGAGTACGAGCAGCACGATAACCACAGCAACAAAGACAAGCCACATCCAGATCGGCTTACCCAAGAATATCGTCGCAAGAAGTAGTTCCATGGCATGTCACCCCAATTAAGAATTGCGGCTGCGCCGGTCATCTTTGACCGGTACCGGGACGGGGACCGGCGGCAGAACGACGGGCAACAACGAGTCCAGCCACTCACGGATGCGATCCCCTATCTTCGTAACTGTTTCCTTCATCGACCTCTTCATTTTTACTCCTCCGTCGGCATTTATCTGCCGTGGCATAAAAAAAAAGACCTTTACCCGGGCATGTGCCTGGATAAAGGTCTTGTTGGCGTTCTGCTGCTCCGGGTCCCAGGCCTTAGGCCGTATTGACGAGAACCGGATCGGTCTTTTCCGGTGACCGATAACTACTCCCCTTTATTTACTGCCAATGTAATAAGGACCGTTTGCCGTGTCAACGGAAATCGGTTCCCGACGCAGCAACATGCCCCCGCATACCGGCACCGTTAGAGTGCAACCTGTTTCACCTAGGCAACGACTCTTTGCACCACCTCGATCCGTTGTAATGCGGTAAGTGTGCGTTACCACGTGTTCAGGGGGAAGCTGTCCCGTTGGCACGTCTTATGTAGAAAGGAGGTGCAGTCGCAAAAAACATCAAAGGAGAACCATCATGAAGAGAACAATGGCCATTTATGCAGTGACAGCGCTTACCCTGCTTTCCTTTGCCTCCCAGGGCATAGCTCGCGGTGGGATGGGAGGTGGCTCCGGCCACGGTTCCGGCATGGGCTCCGGGCACGGTACCGGCATGGGGTCCGGCGCAGGTTCCGGGACGGGTACAGGTGCCGGGATGGGCACAGGCGCGGCGATGGCTGGCACCCATCTCGGAACCAGCGCCTCCGCGTCGATGACCGGCCAGGCCATGTCGGCCACGGCGACTACGAAGCAGTCGACTATGCAGCAGTCCATGAAGGATAGGGCTCTGGCACATGCCGCCATGCACCAGCCTGCGGCACCGACTTCTTCCACACCCGGCAGCTTATAGCGTCGGCCACAGCCCAGGCACCTTTACAGCCCTGCCCCTTACGGGGACAGGGCTTTTTTGTCAGCACGACCAGATCGCAGAAGGTCTCCGCAGTGTGCAAGAGGTCTCCGCAGTGTGCAAGAGGTCTTCCGCAGTGCGCAAGAGGTCTTCCGCAGTGTGCGAGAGGTCTCTCGCAGTGTGCAAGAGGTCTTCCACAGTGTGCAAGAGGTCTCTCGCAGTGTGCAAGAGGTCTTCCGCAGTGCGCAAGAGGTCTCTCGCAGTGCGCAAGAGGTCTCTCGCAGTGTGCAAGAGGTCTTCCGCAGTGTGCAAGAGCTCTCCCGCAGTGTGCAAGAGCTCTCCCGCAGTGTGCAAGAGCTCTCCCGCAGTGTGCAAGAGCTCTCCCCAAGCCCAGCATGTCGGGGGAAGGGGGCGCGCCTTTGGTTGAATTACGGTTGCCAACTCGCCCCAGCTGAGTATACTCCCTTCCAGATGTATTAAAAAAAACCAATTCAAACGGGAGGCGACATGCAAATACCAACTGCGTACCGGAGGATGAACGCCGTCGCTCTGATTAATGAGCTAGGTTCGGTAGCTGCTGCGATGGAAAGTAACGCCGCTTTCAAAAACGGAATACCTCAAGGCGTGCCAAGTGCAGCCGAGCTACTGACCACCAGAGAGAGGCTCAAGTACACCCATGAAGGGGCATTGACACATGATTCGAACAAGATCCAGGAACGCAAGTCGGCTGAGGCTGAAGCTGTGAAAAAATTGGACTCGGTGGCGGCATACTATAACCTCGCCGCCGTGAGCGATCCGGGTGTAGTTCAGTACACAGGCTTCACGCCAAATGCTCCGCGTAAGGGGGACCCTATCCTGTTGATGCCGCAAGGGGTCGCCATATATCAGGGGCCTGTTTCCGGCAGTGCCGCTATCACGGTGAATCCGCTCCCGGGGGTAATACTGTGGGAACTGAAGGTGGGGGAAGGGGACCTTTCCGTTGAAAGCAACTGGCGCCCTCACGTTTTCAACGCTGGTGAAACCATGGTGGTCCACGGCTTGACCGTCGACCGGGAACACGGCTTTCGCGTCAGGGGACACAACCGCTCCGGCGCGGGGCCGTGGTCGCCGCCGGTCACCTTCTTCCCGAAATAGGACGAAGCAATAAAAAAAGGCGTCTCCCCTTGGGGAGACGCCTTCCTCTTTGAGAAGGGTGTGCTCAGCGCTTAGAGCTGGATGTACTCCTTGGGTTCGGTGTTGGTCGACATGGTCCATACGGTGGCGTTCCCTTTTTTCAAGACGTACACGGCCAACTGTTCGTAACCCACTTTTTCCACCCACGGCCTCAGGAACTCCCGCTTAGCCACGATTTCTTTCTTGAGATCCAGGTCCTCGAGCGCTTCTACGGTCCCTGCGATCCTCACCTGGATCAGGTTCTCAAATATGCCGTTGCTGAAACAGAGCTCGACCCTCGGGTTCTTGTTCAACTGACGGTAAAGATCCTTGATCTTGCCGGTATTAAAAACGATGCCGTTTTCATCGGCCCGGTAGAGCAGCATCCCCCTTACATGCGGAATGTCGCCGTCGACGGTGGCCATGTGGAAAATAGGATTCGAGTTCAGAAACATCAGTATTTCATTTCTAGTCATGGGGCACTCCTTTACGGGCGGTGATCATCGCCGGTGGCTGAGATACGGGATATTATACAACAATCCCGTTATCTGCAAGAATGATCAGATGAGTAACGGCAGGTCCTTTCTTTCACCTACAAAAACCGACGGTAGGGCATGGTGAGAAGGCTACTGTTCGGTACAATTTAAAGCAGCAATGCTTCCTGCAAGCGTACTGATGCCATAGCTCGCAAACGCATCATGACAGGAGGACGAGCAGCCATGAAAACGTTGGTTTTTCTGATCGTGCTGTTTATTACGGCGTTTCCGGCCTACGCCATCGATAAAGACAAAGTTTCCCACTTCGCAGGGGGGGGCGTGTTGGGCCTCACCGCTGATACAATTATCTATCACACGAAGGACTGGGAGCAGCCGCAGCGCATGGTCATTTCCGGGGGACTCGCTTTCATCCCCGGTTTTGCCATAGAGGTGGTCGATGAATTCAGCGGAACGCACTTCAGTTGGTATGACCTTTTGGCTGATGGACTGGGGTCTGCGACCGGGGTGGTGGCTGGGGAGCTGATAAACGGCAAGCTGTGGATTTCCGCGTCGCCCCGCCGGGTCAGTCTGACGGGGCATTGGTGATCCGGAGGCTGGATTATGAAAGAAGAGAAGCGCGCCGACCCGGCGGAGCGTTGGGTGGCGACCTTTACCTGGGAAGATCGGCTCATCGCGCGATTCTTCCCGCGTTTTTTTAAAAAGTACGCTCCAGAGGAGGTGCAGCAGCAATGGGCGGCAATCCTGGCCCGTAAGCAGCAGCGCCGGTCTGGGCAGGATGGTGACCCCGATACGTAAGGAGCGTTCCACTCCTATTGCGGCTTGGGGTAGGCCACTACACCCGCAGGTTGGGGCTTTACCCACCCCGGCCCCCTCCCGCCTTCAAGGACCTTAGCGCCGCGACGCGCAGGTCCGTCAAGCGGGAGGGGGATGAGGAGGACTACGGTTCGCCTGCGGCTACTTCTCCGTCTGTTCCTTTTTCTCCTTGTCTTCCTTTTTTCCCTTCTTGGTTTTGGCGGGGGCAATCTCGATTTCGTTGGTTATCTTACCCTTCCCAACAACCTCTTCCGCTGCCTTCTCAACCGCTTTCTTTTCGTCTGCGTTCTTCACAGGGCCTTTCAATGTCACGTGACCATCTTTGGTGATGATCTTCACGTTGTGCGCCTTTATCGAAAGGGACTTGTCCTTTACCACGCTGCGCCGAATTTCCCTGGTTATCTCGCGGTCAGTCTTGTTCTCTTTCTGCTGCTCGGCGGTTACTCCCTTTTCGGCGTTCTTTTGGGTGTTGTCCGCTTTGCTTGTGCTTTGTTGGGCAGCATGGATCTTGACCGGGGCGCTCAGTGCGACGGCAGCCGACAGGCTCACTGCTAGCATCATGCTCATCTTTTTCATGCTTTGACTTCCTCCTTGGGTGTGATGTAAGAGATGCTCTTTTGTTTGGTTGGAAAAATTTAATATAAAATGCCGAAATGTCAACGCTAGTGCGAGGAACGTGCAATGAGCCCGGAGCGAGGAGTGGCAGAGACGACGTTTTGACTTCTGTGTCTGGTCCGATATCATTGAACTTTTCGAAGGTGACGAGAAAAACCAGCAAAAGGAGAAGCACCATTACCGCGAGCGACGTTTCCCACATACGCAATATCGGCATCATCTCCCATATCGACGCGGGCAAGACCACCGTCACCGAGCGCATCCTCTTCTACAGCGGCGAGACGCACAAGATGGGGGAGGTGCACGACGGCCAGGCGGTCATGGACTGGATGCCTCAGGAACAGGAGCGCGGCATCACCATCACCGCCAGCGCAACCTCTTGCCGCTGGGGCGAGCACCGCATCAACCTGATCGATACGCCCGGGCACATCGACTTCACCATCGAGGTGGAGCGGAGCGTCCGTGTCCTGGACGGCGCAGTGGCGATCTTCAGTGCCGTGGAAGGGGTGCAGCCGCAAAGTGAACTGGTATGGCGCCAGGCGGATCGCTACCGGGTGCCGAGGGTCTGCCTTATCAACAAGATGGACCGGCTCGGTGCGGATCACGAGCAGGTGCTGCGCCAGATGGAGCAACGTCTTGCGGCGAGGCCGATGCTCTTGCAGCTTCCCGTCGGCACCGAGGGGGGCTTTAGCGGCGTCATCGACGTGATTGAAGAGGACATGATCGTTTTCTCTGAGACCGACCTCGGACGGACGGTAGAGCGTAAGCCTGTCCCTTTACAGCACGAGGAAACCCTCCGAAACGCCCGCATGGCCGTCACCGAGGCCGCCGCGGACTTCGACGATCAGGTCATGTCGGACTTTCTCGAGGGACGCGCGGTAGAGAGTGAACGCCTGAAGGTCGCGCTGCGTCGCGGAACCATATCCTGCCGTATCTTCCCCGTGCTGCTCGGATCGGCCTTGCGCAACAAAGGGGTGCAGCCGGTACTGGACGCGGTTTGCCTCTACCTCCCGTCACCGCTTGACCTCCCGGCGATGATAGGGCGGCACCCCGGAAGCGGAGAGGCGGAAAGCTTCAGTTGCGACGCGGACCTGCCGCTGCGCGCCCTGGCCTTCAAGGTGATGGCGGAAGAGGGGCGGCGGCTTACCTATGTGCGCATCTACAGCGGCAGGATGAAGCAGGGCGCGAGCGTGCTGAACCCCGGGCGCGGCGCGGGCGAGCGCATCAGGCACCTCTTCAGGATGCACGCCCATCGCAGGGAGGAGGTTCCCGAGGCCGTGGCGGGGGACATCGTCGCGGTGACCGGATGCCAGACGACCCTTACCGGCGACACCCTCTGCGCTCCCGAGCATCCACTGCTTCTCGAGGGGGTAGCCGTGCCCGAGCCGGTGGTGTCGGTGGCGGTGGAAGCGAAAGGGGCTGAGGACCGCGGGAACCTTCTCGGTACGCTGGATTACTTCCAGTGGGAAGACCCGACCTTCAGGGTGCACGAGGACAAAGAGACAGGGCAGACTATCCTGACCGGGATGGGGGAACTGCACCTGGAGATCATCGTCGACCGGCTGCGCCGCGAGTACGGTGTTCAGGTGAAAACGGGGCGCCCGCGCGTGGTGTACCGTGAGGCCATGCGGCGCGAGGTGGTGCGCCGTGAGGTCTTCCAGACCATCGCCGAGCGTCGTCCCGAGCAGGCGGAGCTTCTCCTGCGCCTGACGCCCACGTCGCGCGGTTCCGGGGTCCGCATCATCCTGCCCACCCCGGTCGCACCGATCACCCCCGAGCTGCTCGCGGCGGTCGAGCAGGGGATCATGGAGGCGTGCCATGGAGGGTGCCTCACCGGCTATGCCATGACCGATCTCGAGGTGCAGGTCGTGGAAGTTCCCGTCGAGCCGGGTGTCGCCCCTAGCGAGCCTGCTTTAAGAGGGGCGGCGCAGCGGGGAGTTGTGCTGGCGGCCCGGGAGGGGGAGCCGATGCTTCTCGAGCCGATCATGAAGCTGGAACTGGAGACTCCTGCCGATTACCTTGGAAAGGTGCTGGGAGGGCTGCAGCAGAAAAGGGGGAAGGTGGAAGGGCTGGACCGGCGGGGCGAGGTCGAAGTCGTGCGGGCGAGCGTCCCCTTGGCGGAGATGTTCGGTTACATGACGGAGCTGCGCAGTGCGACCAAGGGGAGAGGGAGCTACACCATGGAGTTCCAGGGCTTCGACGAGGCGCCTGCGGAGGTGCAGGAACGTTTCGGCCTGGCGGGAAAGGGAAGGTCCGGCGGGACGACGTCCGGCTGATGACACTATTTTTGCGGCTGTCGTGTTTTTCGCACCCCTCCTGTAAGTGGTTTGTCGATAAATCAGCTGGTTACGGTTTTGGCCGGGTATTTGCTCCTATGGGTCTGTTTCTTCATCCTGTCGCAAAAGGAGCAAGACGTGCTTTCATCGTTCCAGTCCTACCCAACCCACCGCGAGAACTCGCTGAAGCAGCAGCAGATGCTCCATCGCTCCGTCCCCTCCGTTCCGAAGCACGACTCAAGAGTGCCGCAGCCCCCAAGGCAGGTGCGGCTCTACGTCGGAGAGGGGATCTTCGCGCAGCCGTCTCCCCCTATGGTCTGAAACGCGAGATTTTGAGCTGGCGCAATACCAATCTTTCTGCCAGAATCCGCCTAAAGCCGTTACTTTGACGTGAGGTCTTCCCCATGACGCAAACGAGTGCGGCGCCCATAAAGATCGGGGTGAGCTCCTGCCTGCTAGGCGAGAAGGTACGCTATGATGGCGGTCACAAGCACGACCGCTACCTGACCGACGTGCTCGGACGTTTCTTCGCCTTCGTTCCTGTCTGCCCTGAGGTCGAGTCGGGCATGAGCGTGCCGCGCGAGGCGATGCGCCTGGAGGGAGACCCCGAGCATCCGCGCCTCATCACCCACAAGACCCGCATAGACAAAACCGGCCAGATGCTTGCCTTCTGCCGCGATAAGGTCGCGGCCCTTGCCCGGGAGGAACTGTGCGGGTTCGTCTTCAAAAAGGGGTCCCCCTCTTCGGGGCTCTTCCGTGTCAAGGTGTACCGTGACGGCATGCCGGCCAGAAGCGGCAGCGGCCTCTTCGCGCAGGCGATGGTAAGGCGGTTTCCGCACCTCCCGATGGAGGAAGAGGGGAGGCTGAACGATCCGGTGCTGCGTGAGAACTTCATCGAGCGCGTCTTCAGCTGCAGGCGCTGGAAGGATTTTCTCGCCGGCAACCCCGATCTTGGCGGCCTCGTCGATTTCCACACCCGACACAAGCTCCTCGTTATGTCCCACTCGACGCAGCACTACCGGGAGATGGGGGCGCTGGTGGCGCATGGTCGGGAGATCGCGCTTCCCGAACTCCTCGAGCGCTACGAGGAGCTCTTCATGACCGCCCTGGAGCTGCACGCCACGGTAAAGAAGCAGACCAACGTGCTGATGCACGTGATGGGCTATTTCAAGAAGGAACTCTCCGGGGAAGAGAAGCAGGAGCTTCTAGGCGTCATCGGCGACTATCACGACGGCCTCGTACCGCTCGTTGTTCCCATCACCCTGCTGCGGCACTATGTCGCCAAATACCGGCAGGAGTATCTGGCAAAGCAGGTCTACCTCGCCCCCCATCCCGCAGAGCTCATGCTGCGCAACCACGCCTAATTCAAAAGGAACGGAGGACAGCTCGCCCAAGCGTCCCCCCCTTTGCGAAGGGTGTATAGACCGGGGACATGGGGGATTTGCCCTGGTCAGTCCGCCTAAAGAGGGGGACTGGTCTTCACTGCATAATTTCCTGTCCCTCGCGTCCCGCTTCGGTTATAGTTTCCCAATTCCGCACCTCGGGGGGACTCAATGGAAGCGACGCGCGAGATCTACTGGAACGTCAACCACGGCCTCATCTGGGTCATGTACCTCTTCGCGTTCCTGGCCGTAGGCGCCTGCGGTTTCGGATTCTGGAAGCGGCTCCCCATGTACCGGCAGGCAAAGCCGCTGGAGCGCCTCGATCGTCTTGCGCTGCGCATAAAACTCATGCTGCAGGGGGCCCTGACCCAGGCCAAGGTGCTCCGGGTGCCTGAGCCGGGAACGCTGCATGCCTTTTTCTTCTGGGGCTTTTTGCTGCTGTTCATCGGCACCCTACTCATCATGCTGCAGGTGGATTTCACCGTTCCCCTCTTCGACCTCACCTTTCTCAAGGGTACCTTCTACAAGACCTACTCCATAACTCTCGATATCGCTGGGATGGTCGCGATCCTCATGCTGGCGGGGCTCTTCGTGCGCCGCTTCTTCGTGAAGCCCGAGGGGCTCGTGACCAAGCGGGACGACTACCTGGCCCATGCCCTCCTCTTCACCATCCTCGTGTCCGGCTTCGTCATCGAGGCGCTGCGCATGGCGGCTACCGAGGTGACCGTGAACCCGGAGCTTGCCCGCTTCTCCCCCGGTGGCCTCCTGCTCACGCCGCTTTTTACCGGCTGGGACCTCGGGAGGATCTCCCTGGCGCACAAGGTGCTCTGGTGGGGGCACTTCTTTCTTGCCATGGGGTTCATCATCGCCATCCCCGGCACGAAGCTTAGGCACCTCTTCACCGACCCTGCGAACTACCTATTCACCGACCTGCGCCCGAAGGGGAGCATCGCGACCATCGATCTCGAGGACGAGAGCGCGGAGCAGTTCGGCGCCGCCAAGGCGACCGATCTCGCCTGGAAGGACGTCTACGACGCAGACGCCTGCACCCTGTGCAAGCGCTGCCAGGATCGCTGTCCCGCCTGGACCACCGGAAAGCCGCTCTCGCCGATGCGGGTGGTGCAGCAGGTCGGGGAGATGGCGCTCAACGACCCGCAGGGGGATCTCTGCCGCTGCGTGACCGAAGAGGTGCTCTGGGACTGCACCACCTGCCGGGCCTGCCAGGAGATCTGTCCGGTCGACATCGAGCACGTGAACAAGATCCTCGAGATGCGCAGAAACCTGGCTCTCATGGAAGGGAAGTTTCCCGGCGACGAGGTGCGCGGTGCCATCGCCAACTACGAGGTGAACGGCAACCCCTTCGGGCTCGGGTGGGCCGAGCGTGGCGCGTGGGCGGAGGGGGTCGACGTTGTGACCCTGGAAAGCGGCGAGCCCTTCGACGTCATGTACTTCGTCGGCTGTTACGCCTCCTTCGACCGCAGAAACCAGGAGGTGGCGCGTGCCTTCGCGAGGATCTGCTCCGCCGCCGGGGTGAGGCTCGGCATCCTGGGCAAGGAGGAGAAGTGTTGCGGCGAGCCCCCGAGGAAGCTGGGGAACGAGTACCTCTACCAGACCATGGCGCGGGAGAACATAGAGAGGATCAAGGGGTACGGCGTCAAGCGAATCGTCACCACCTGCCCGCACTGCTTCAACACGCTCGCCCGCGATTACAAGGAGCTGGACTTCGACCTTCCCGTGCAGCACTACACCGTCTTCGTGGCCGAGCTGATCGAACAGGGGCGCCTGCAGCTCACGAAGGGGGAGAGCTTCGACTGCACCTATCATGATTCCTGCTACGTCGGGCGCTACGCCGACATCTTCGAGCCGCCGCGCGAGATCATAGAGAGGCTCGGCGGGAACATCACCGAGATGGACAGAAACCGCATGGAGAGTTTTTGCTGCGGCGGGGGAGGGGGACGCATCCTCGCCGAGGAGCGGGTCGGGACCCGGGTGAACGTGGCGCGCGTGCAGATGGCCGGGGAGACCCGTGCGCCGATGCTCGTATCGAACTGCCCCTTCTGCCTCACCATGTTCGAGGACGGCATCAAGACCGGCGGGTACGAGGGGGATATGGCTGCTAAGGACCTCGCGGAGCTCGTGGCGCAGCGGCTTGCCTAGCCCTCTCCCGAAGGGAGAGGGGGGATGGAAAGACTTTTTATAATGAGCTTCATTGACTTGTGCGCCTTGCGCGTGCGATAGTGGGACGGGCTCTCCCGCTGCCGACCCGAGGGGGAGCGCCGCACCAACGCACAAGGATGGAACAGTGGTTCACGACGCCTGCACAGGCACAAGAAAGTCCTTCGACAAGAAGTTCAGGATCCGCATCTTCCATCCCGTAGCCGGTCTTATCTTCCTCACCTTCCTGCTCTTCACCCACGCGGCCCTCGCCGCTTCCGGGGGGCTCCTCCCCGACCAGCCGGTCCACTTCGACCCCGCTTCGACCATCGTGGTGGGGGGAGACCGTGCCTACCCACCCTACGAGTTCATCGACAAGGACGGCAACCCCGCCGGTTACAACGTCGACCTGACCCGCGCCATCGCCGAGGTGATGGGGATGAAGGTCGTGTTCCGTTTCGGCAACTGGTCCGAGGTGCGCGCCGGACTTCAGGACGGCCACATCGACATCCTGCAGGGGCTTTCCTACTCGGCGCAGCGCCTGCAATCGGTCGACTTCTCTCCGCCGCACACCATCGTGCACCACGCCATCTTCGCAAGACGCGATACGAAACCTGTGCGGGGGCTCGAGGAGCTGCGCGGCAAGAAGGTGCTGGTCTTTCAGGACGGCATCATGCACGAGCGCCTGAAGCAGTTGGGCTTCGCGAAGGATCTGGTGCTCACCCCCACCCCCGCCGAGGCGATGCGGCTTTTAGCCTCCGGTCAATGCGACTACGCGGTTGTGGCGCAGTTGCCGGGGATGTACCTGATCCGCGAGCTGCACCTGACCAACGTGGTGCCGGTGGCGAAGGCCGTGGTGAGCGAGCAGTACTGCTACGCGGTGAACCGCGGCAACCGGGAACTGCTCACACGCTTCAACGAGGGGCTTGCCATCGTCATCAAAACCGGGCAGTACGCCGAGATCTACAACCGCTGGCTCGGCGTGAACGATCCTCCGAGGGTGACACGGGAGCTTGCCATCAGGTACGGCGCGATGATCCTCGTGCCGCTTCTCGTGATCCTGGCGGTCACAGCACTCTGGTCGAAGACCCTCCACAAGCGGGTTGCCGAGCGCACGACCGCTCTCGCCCAGGAGGTGGCCGAGCGCAACAAGGCGCTGGATGAGTTGAAACGCCACCAGGACAAGCTGATCCAGGCGGACAAGATGGCTTCCCTCGGCACGCTCGTTTCCGGCGTCGCCCACGAGATCAACAACCCCAACGGCCTGTTGCTCCTCGACATCCCGGTGCTGAAAAGGGTGCACGACGACGCGGGTGAGATCCTGGAGACCCATTTCCAGGAGCACGGCGACTTCATGCTGGGGGGCGTTCCATATTCGGAGATGCGCGAGGAGATCCCGCGCATCCTGGACGAGATGCAGGACGGCGCCCAGCGCATCAAGCGCATCGTCAACGACCTTAAGGACTTCGCCCGCAAGGACATGGGGCAGAAGACGCTCATCGACTTGGACGCGGTGGTGCGAACGGCGCTGCGCCTCGTCGACCCCACCATCCGCTCCTCGACGAACCATCTCCAGTCCGCGCTGCACGGCTCGCTTCCAAGCGTGCTCGGCAACGCCCAGCGCCTGGAGCAGGTCATCGTCAATCTCGTGCTGAACGCCTGCCAGGCGCTCCCGGACCGGGAGTGCGGCGTGTTCATCGGCACTAGCTATCAGCAGGACGAAGGGGTGGTCCGGCTCCAGGTCACCGACCAGGGGGTGGGGGTGGCGGAGGAGCATCTGCCGTACCTCATGGACCCCTTCTTCACCACCAAAAGGGACAGCGGCGGAACCGGCCTCGGGCTCTCGGTTTCCGCGGGGATCGTGGAGGAACACGGCGGCGCGCTGCAGTTTTCTTCCGCTGCCGGCTCCGGCACCACCGTCATCCTCTCGCTCCCCGTCCCCAACAGGAGTAAGGAAGCATGAAAAAGACCCTCTTCCCCGCCTTCAGCATCCTACTGGTCGACGACGAGCCGGCCTGGCTCAAGTCCTTCTCGCTCACGCTCAAAAGCTGCGCCGGGATCAACAACATCGTGACCTGCCAGGAGAGCCGCGAGGTGATGGGGCTCCTCGACCAGGGAGGGATCGGCCTCGTGCTCCTGGACCTCACCATGCCGCAGCTTGCCGGCGAGACGCTCTTGCAGCAGATCGGCGAGCGGCACCCGGGGATCATGACCATCATCGTGAGCGGCATGAACCAGCTTGAGACCGCGGTGCGCTGCATGAAGCTTGGCGCCTTCGACTACATCGTGAAAACCGATGAGGAGGACCGGCTGGTCGGCGGGGTAATGCGCGCCATCCGGATACTGGAGCTGCAGCAGGAGTTCCGCACCATGTCGGACCGCATGCTGTCGAGGCAACTGCAGCATCCGGAGGCCTTCACCGACATCGTGACCGGGGACCCGCGCATGCAGGACCTCTTCAACTACGTCGAGGCCGTTTCGCCAAGCCACCAGCCCCTTCTGATCACAGGGGAGAGCGGCGTCGGCAAGGAGCTTATCGCGAGGGCCGTACATACGCTGAGCGGCTGTTCCGGGCCGCTTGTTGCCGTCAACGTAGCGGGGCTTGATGACACGGTGTTTGCCGATACCCTTTTCGGGCACGTCCGCGGCGCCTATACCGGTGCCGATCAGGCGCGCCCTGGGATGATCGAGCAGGCGGGTAACGGCACGCTGTTTCTGGACGAGATCGGCGACCTGAGCATCGCGTCGCAGGTGAAGCTTTTGCGCCTGCTGCAGGAGGGTGAGTACTTCCCGCTGGGAGGGGACCGGCCCAAGCGGATGAACGCCCGCATCATCGTGGCAACGCACCGCGACTTGGCGGCGCGGGAGGCGGCCGGAGAGTTCCGGCGCGACCTTTACTACCGCCTCTGCACCCATAAGATCCACATACCCCCCTTGCGTGACCGGGTCGGTGACATACCTTTGCTCCTGGAGTATCTTTTGGCCGAAGCGGCGAAATCGCTGGGGAAAAAGAAGCCGACCCCGCCAAAGGAGCTGGCCCAGATCCTCGCCACCTACAGCTTCCCCGGAAACGTGAGGGAGCTGCGCGGCATGGTGTACAACGCGGTGAGCCTGCACAAGGAGCGTATCCTTTCCATGGACAGCTTCCTTAAAGCCATCGGGCAGAGCCGCAGCGATGAACCGCTGCCGGCGCAGGGGCAAAACCCCTTTGCCGTTTTCGAACGCCTTCCCACTTTTGCCGAGGCGGCGGAACTGCTCGTGGAGGAGGCGATATCCCGGGCCAACGGCGTACAGGCCATTGCGGCGCGCCTTCTCGGCATCTCGGCACCCGCACTCAACAAGCGTATCAAGATGTCACGTAAGTAGCCAGACACAGAAGAAAGTAGCTCGCCGCGCCCTTCGGGGCGCGATTTTTTTCACCGTTTTTTTCCCCCAGCACACCCTCCAGTACCCTCCAACGCGCTTCGCAACTGGCAATGGTGTTAACCATGGTTAAGACCTTAACCAGGGTTAAGTGCCGCATCTCACCGAAACACCACAGTTTTCTCAATTGCAATAGTAAAGGTGTTTTCTTTGGTTAACACCTTTGATGGTGCCTCTCGCGCTTAAAACGTTATTTTTGTATTCAATTTCGGTATCTTACATTCGTATACACACCTTGGTATTCGTCTTGCTGATATGAAGTGTCAAACGATGTTCCGGCGAAAAGAGCTGCAGATTCCATGAGCGGTTTTGCAATAGAAACATTTTCAAAGGAGAGACCATGAAAGCGAAGAAGTTTTACCAGGTTCTGTACTTCCAGGTATTGATGGCGATATCGATCGGGGTGGCCCTCGGCTACTACCTGCCCGATACCGGGGCGGAGATGAAGCCGCTTGGGGACGGTTTCATCAAGATGATCAAGATGATCATCACGCCCGTGATCTTCTGTACCGTGGTGACCGGCATCGCCGGCATGGACGACATGAAAAAGGTCGGGCGCGTAGGCGGCAAGGCCCTTTTGTACTTCGAACTCGTCTCCACCGTGGCCCTCGGCATCGGTCTCCTCGTCATCAATATGATCCAGCCCGGCGTCGGCATGAACGCGGACGTCACCAAGCTCGACACCAAGGGGCTCGCCACCTATACCGCCACCGCCGCCAAGTCGCACAGCTTCGCCGACTTCGCCCTGGGCATTATCCCGAACAGCGTCGTGGACGCCTTCGCGAAGGGTGAGATCCTCCAGGTGCTCTTCTTCGCCATCTTCTTCGGTATCGCCCTCTCCGCGCTCGGCGAGAAGGGAAAGCCGATCTACAAGTTCATCGATGACGTCTCCCACGCACTCTTCGGCGTCGTCAACCTGATCATGAAGTTCGCCCCCATCGGCGCCTTCGGGGCCATGGCCTTCACCATCGGCAAGTTCGGTCTCGGCTCCCTCGCGAAACTCGGCATGCTGATGGGCAGCTTCTACCTCACCTGTCTCCTCTTCATCTTCGTGGTGCTCGGCACCATCGGCAAGATCTGCGGATTCAACATCTTCAAGTTCATCGCCTACATCAAGGAAGAGCTCCTGGTCGTGCTGGGGACTTCGTCTTCCGAGTCGGCGCTGCCGCGCATGATGGCGAAGCTCGAGAATCTCGGCTGCACCAAGTCCGTGGTCGGTCTCGTCATCCCGACCGGTTACTCCTTCAACCTTGACGGCACCTCGATCTACCTGACCATGGCGGCGATCTTCGTGGCCCAGGCGACCAACACCCCGCTCACCATGACCCAGACCATCACCATCCTCGGCGTGCTGATGCTCACCTCCAAGGGTGCGGCCGGCGTCACCGGCAGCGGCTTCGTCACCCTCGCCGCGACCTTCGCCGCGATCCCGACCATACCGGTCGCAGGTCTTGCCCTCATCCTCGGCATCGACCGCTTCATGTCCGAGGCGCGCGCGCTCACGAACCTGGTCGGCAACGGCGTCGCCACCATCGTGGTCTCCCGCTGGGAGAAGGAACTCGACGTGGATCGCATGAGGCGCGTGCTGAACCACGAGGAGCTCGACGTTCCGGAGCTTGGGCTCATGGAGCCGGAGCTCGAGCCGGAAGAGGCGTAGAAACGTGTGCGGGCGGCCTGTTGGGCCGCCCGCCTTTTTTGGGCTCCCGAGAGGGAGCCTTTCGAAGAGGGCGAGCACGCTGTTGCTGCTGCCCTCTTTTTTTAAACAAAATTCCAGTAACAATGGGAGGAACGCCTAGTGAGTAAGAAGCTGTCAGCCCTGGACTACCATTCCGGCGGCAGGAAGGGAAAGATCGAAGTCATCGCCACCAAGCCGTGCCAGACCGCGGCGGACCTGTCGCTCGCCTACTCTCCGGGGGTCGCCGAGCCCTGCCTTGCCATCCAGCAGAATCCGGACGA